>CAITEF010000421.1 GCA_903891315.1 uncultured Rhodospirillales bacterium
CGCGGTTGCCGAGTCCTACGCCAAGTGGAAAGAGGTTGGGCACCGAATTGCCGTAATCGAAAAAGCTTTCGACCCCTTTCGATTCGAGCTGTGCAGCTCCCAGCGCTGTAATGCTGAGTCCGACACGCTGGATGGATTCGCTGCGGCGCGTGGCCGTCACGACGATTTCGCCGGGACCGGGGGCCGGTCCTGCAGTATTCGCATCCGCGGCTGTCGCGGGTGCATCTGCGGGCTGGTCCGCGAATGCGGGGGTGGCTGCCAGCAGTGCGCTTACGGCCACCGTAATCGTCATGGCATTGTCCGGATATTTCATCAGCGCCCCCCTTCTCGATTGGTTTATTTCCGGTCCGACTGGAACGGTGGCTTCATGCGATCGTCACACCGCCATCGACCAGAAGCGCGCTTCCGGTCACATAGGATGCTCGCTCAGACAGGAGGAATTCTGTGGCATCGGCGACCTCGTCCGGCGTGCCGTAGCGCCCCATCGGCACATGCTGCACCGAAGCGTCCTCACCGCCGGTCATTGCCGCCATGGCTGCGCTCATAGGCACCGCGATCAAGCCCGGCACGAGCGCGTTCACCCTGATCCCGCGCGGTGCAAGTTCGGCTGCAAGGTATCGACTGTACGCTTCCACCCCGGCTTTGGTGGCGCCATACATCGCGCCACCGATCGCCCAACGGCCAAGACGTGCGCTAACGCTGCCGATGTTGACAATCGAAGCGCCCGTACCGAGATGCGGCGCAGCAAAGTGACAGACACGTGCCATAGCCGAGACGTTGATCTCCCACATTCTGGTAACATCCGCGCCGGGCGAACGTTCGATGCGAACATCGGCAAGTATGCCGGCACAATTGACGATCCCGACCAGGTCCCCAAGTTCCGCAGTTGCGGCGATGGCCGAAGCGACATCCGGATCGCTGGTAACATCGCCACGCAATTCCGTGACGCCCTCGATCGGTTCGTATTCTGCCGGATCGCTTATATCGAACGAAGCGACATTATGCCCCGTTTGAACCATGCGCTTGGCGATTGCGCGACCGATCCCTCCCCGGCCGCCGGTCAGGAAAACGATTTTGGTTGTCGTCGTCATGTCACACCCACTCGAAATACTGGGCGCGTTCCCAGGTCGTGACGGCGCCACTTGCCGTTTCATCTGAGTGATCAGCGCTCCAGGCCTCAAACAGGTCGAGTTCACCGCGCTTCACCAGCGCGTAATGATCGACAAAAGCGTCGCCTAAAAGTTCACGAGCGACCGCCGATTGTTCAAACGCAGTGATCGAACCACCCAGGTCCGGCGCAAGCATGGCACCGTTGTTGCCCTCTACAGGATCGCCGACCGCATAAGCCGGCGGCTCCAGTCCATGTTCGATGCCGTAGAGTCCGCCAAGCACGATGGCCGCGAGCGTGAGGTAGGGATTGACGTCGGCACCCGCGACGCGGTGCTCCAGCCGCGCCTGCCGTTCTGGCACCGCACCGTGAACGACGCGGATTGCCGCTGTGTGGTGATCAAGCCCCCACGATGCGTTTTCAGGGCTGAAATGGAAGCGGCTCATGCGGCGATACGAATTGACGTAGGGCCGGAAGAACAAATGAAAGTCCGGCATGGTCGCCAGCACGCCGGCGGCGA
>CAITEF010000422.1 GCA_903891315.1 uncultured Rhodospirillales bacterium
GCAATGAGTTGGCTTCTAAAATGGCCCAAAAGCCTTCCGGCTGAGATTTGTCTCAAATGTTCCGGTTTGTGACTAAAGTGCCTGTCATTGCCAGCGCAGCGCAGCAATCCACCGCTGGGCTGGCTGCGTCGCGATGGATTGCTGCGCTCCGCTTGCAATGACGGAGTTGACCCCCTCGATTCGCGGCTGAACTCACCCGAAATCCAGCGATCCCTGCTGCCATGAGGTGCAGCAAGTGTCTGGAATTCAACGTGTCATCGCGCTGCAACAGGATAGCGCTTGCATTCCTGTCATGACGCCCCAAACTCTAAGATATGTCGGGCTTTTCCCACCGGGTCAAAGCTGTTCTGGGTCCCACCAACACGGGCAAGACCCACCTCGCGATGGAGCGCTTGCTGGCGCATTCATCCGGTATAATCGGATTCCCGTTACGCCTCCTCGCCCGCGAGAATTACGACCGCATGGTGGCCAAGAAAGGCGCGGGGAATGTGGCGCTGATCACCGGTGAGGAGAAGATCATCCCGCCCGGGGCGCGCTGGTATTCCTGCACCGTGGAGGCCATGCCGCTGGATCGGCACGCGGAGTTTGTTGCGGTCGATGAGATCCAGCTCTGTGCCGATCCGGATCGCGGCCATGTGTTCACCGACCGTCTGCTGCATGCGCGCGGGTTGGTTGAGACGATGTTCATGGGGGCGGAGACGATTCGTCCGCTGATGCAACGGTTGATCCCGAATGTGCAGATCGAGACCCGCCCGCGACTGTCGCAGTTGGAACATGCGGGCAATGTGAAGCTGACCAAATTGCCACCGCGTTCGGCGGTGGTCGCGTTCTCGGCGGCGGAGGTCTATGCGATTGCCGAGGCGATCAGGCGCAGGCGCGGCGGCTGTGCGGTGGTGATGGGCCGTCTCTCCCCGCGCACCCGCAATGCACAAGTCCAGCTTTATCAGGAAAAAGAGGTCGATTTCCTCGTCGCCACCGATGCGATCGGCATGGGGCTGAACATGGATGTCGATCATGTCGGCTTCGCGCGGCTGTCGAAATTCGACGGCCATCGCCCGCGTTTGCTGACGGCCGCTGAAGTGGCACAGATCGCCGGCCGCGCCGGGCGCGGGATGCACGATGGGACGTTCGGCTCGACGGGCGAGTGTCCGCCGCTTGACGATGAGTTGGTCCGCGCGGTGGAGGGGCATAATTTCCAGCCGCTCGAACAGCTGGTCTGGCGCAACACCGAGCTCGATTTCAGCCATATCGATCTGCTTTACACCAGCCTGCAGACGCCCTCGCAATTGCAGGGGCTGGTGCGTGGCAATGAGGCGTCCGATCTCGAAACGCTGGGACATCTGCTGCGCGACCAGGAAATCCGCGGGCTGGCGCGCGGTTTTGCGCGGGTGCGGCTGTTGTGGGAAGCCTGCCAGATTCCGGATTTCCGTAAGATTGCCGATGACAGCCACACCAAGCTGTGCGCGCGGGTGTTCATCCATCTGGTGCGTGAGGGGAAAATCCCGACCGACTGGCTCGCGGCCCAGATCGCCGCCTTGGCGCGGGCGGATGGCGATATCGACACGCTGATGCAGCGCCTCGCCGCCGTCCGGGTCTGGACCTATATCGCGGCGCGCGCCGACTGGGTGCAGGATGCCGCCCATTGGCAGGCGCAGGCGCGTAAGGTCGAGGATCTGTGCTCCGACGCACTGCATGAGCGGCTGACCGCCCGGTTTGTTGACCGCAGAGCCGCCCATCTGATGCGAAAGCTCGATGCGGGCGAGACCGATGAATTGCTGTCTGCCGTCACACGGCGCGGTGAGGTGGTGGTTGAGGGCCATCAGGTCGGCCATATCGAGGGCTTCGCCTTCGTGCCGGATCAGACCACGGTGGGCGACGCCCGCAAGCTGGTGCTGCGCGCGGCGCGGCGGGCGCTGATCGGTGAAATGCCGCGCAGGGTGGCCCGGCTGGAGGCTGCCGCGGACGGTGAATTCGCCTGGCTGCCGAGCCAGCGCATCGCCTGGGACGGGGCCCCCGTCGCCCGATTGCGGCCGGGGTCCTCGGCGATCCGGCCGCATGTTGAAATCCTGGCCTCGGAGTTCCTTGACGGTCCGCTGCGCGAGCGGGTGCGGGTGCGGGTGCAGAAGCTGGTCGATCAGCGCATTCATGACGCACTCTCTCCGCTGTTCGCTGCCGCCGCGATGGCCGAGCGCGAGGGGGCGTTGCGTGGCCCGCTGCATCGGTTGATCGAGGGGCTGGGCGTGGTGCCGGGCGCGACGGAGGAGGATATTCCGCCTGCGTTGCGCGGACGCCTCAAGGCGTTGGATGTTCGCGCCGGTCGATTCGCGCTGTTCCTGCCGATCTTGTTGAAACCGCGCGCCCGCTGGGTGCGCGCTGCCTTGTGGGCGCTGCGTCAGGGTGTGGATATTCCCGATCTGCCAACAGCGGGCGCAATCAGCCTGAGTGATCCGTCTTGGCCCACGGGATTCGGGCAGGCGCAGGGTTGGGTGCAGTGTGGGCCGGTCTGGCTGCGGCTCGACATTGCGGAGCGCATTGCCGCTGAACTGCATTTCTCCGCCCGCTCCCGCCCGATGGTGGTGCCGAGCGATCTGCCGCAGCGTCTCGGCATCAAGTCCGATCTGCTGCCAGCCGTGCTGAACGGTCTTGGTCTGCGCGTGCAGCCCTCGGTGGCACTCGCCGAGGGAGAATACGGCCCGCCCACCCCGCCGACACTGGCCCCACAGCGCCGCAAGCGCCCCGAGTCGGTGGCACAAGCCCCGGTGATCCGCCGTGACTCCCCCTTCGCCGCCCTGGCGGCACTGCGGCGCTAGGCGATGGCGGACACCGAGGACCGTGACTGGCAGCGGCTGGACAAATGGCTGTGGTGCGCCCGCTTCATGAAGGCGCGCTCGGATTGCGCCAAGCTGATCGCCGAACACGGCCCCCGCCTGAACGGCCAGCCCACCGAGAAACCGCACGCCAAATTGCGCGTGGGTGACGTGCTGACCCTGCCGTTGCGCGGGGATGTGCTGGTGATCGAGGTGCTGTCACTGGCGTCCCGCCGCGGCCCTGCGCCGGAAGCAAGGCAGCTTTATCGCGAGGTCGAAGCGACCTGACGGTCTTGCACAGCCAGGAAGATCGCGGCATACCGCCCGCTGCTTTATCATTTACTGACGTCAGGAGCCGACGATGGCCTATGTGGTCACCGAGAACTGCATCAAGTGCAAATACATGGATTGCGTGGAAGTTTGCCCGGTGGACTGCTTCTATGTCGGCGCCAACATGCTGGTGATCAATCCTGATGAATGCATCGATTGCGGCGTGTGCGAACCGGAATGCCCCGCCGAAGCCATTGTGCCGGACAGCGATGACCGCGCCGGTGAGTGGGCGGAACCGAACCGCAAATACTCGGAATCCTGGCCGAACATCACCAAGAAGGGCCCCGCTCCGGCAGATGCCGATGAGTGGAAGGGCAAGCCCGGCAAGGCCGCGATGTTCGATCCGAACCCCGGCACGGTCTGATCAAGGGCCACCGGTTGCTCCCTGCCGCATGGCAGGAGCGATTCGGCAAGCCATCGGACACGCTGACTCACTGAAACTTTTGTGATAATAAGCTCAAGCTCGTATTGGA
>CAITEF010000423.1 GCA_903891315.1 uncultured Rhodospirillales bacterium
CGGCAGTCGCCGCCTTTGGCATAATATATGAGTGAGGTGGTCGGAACATCAGAATTTGCCAACATCTGATTGAGCGCGGACGAGGGAAAAATGCGCCGATTCCAGATAAGCTGTTGAAATCAAAACCGGGCTGCGTTTAACCGAGCCGCAGCGCGTAATCGGTAAATCCATCCAGGCCCTGGCCAATCCGCGTGATGTCCGACCGTCCGGCGATCAGCTCGCCAAAGCGCTCATTGGCCGCAAAGCTCAGTGTCACGGGGGAAGACGGCGGCAGGAATGACCAGGTCGGCGGCGGGGCCTCCTGCAGCGTGCCCTTGGCTTCCAGATAACGCTGCACCGCGTCGCGGTTCAGATCCGGCGCGCGCAACACCACGTTGCTGCCGTCCAGCCCTGGGAAACTGCCGCCGCCATCGGAGCGGTAATTGTTCGTCACCACCAGGAATTCCTGCGCCGGGTTGATCGGCTTGCCGTCAAACCGCAGATCCACCACGCGATGTGTGTTCGCGTTCAACAGCTTCCCGCCACCGTCATAACGCTCTGGCTGGGTCAGATCGATGCGGTAGGTGATACCCGAGATGACGTCGAAATTGTAGGTCGGCACCGATTTGCGCAGCAGGGGCTGCACCACCGTCTCGCCCTTCGCAGGATCGATCTGATTGAACACGCCGCAGGAGCGTTCGAGCCATTCGGCCACCTGCGCACCGGTGATTTTCACCACAACGAGCGTGTTGGCATAGACGTAGAGATCGGCCACCTGGCGCAAAGCCACGGGGCCGGGCGGGATGTCGACATAGGAGTCCGGGCTGAGACCGCCCGCCTTGAACGGGGCCGCCGCCGAGAGGATCGGCAGGCTGGCGTATTTGCCGTCCTTGACCAGTTCGGCGGTGTACCAAGTCTGTGCGGCGTTGACGACGCCCAGCGAGGGCTCGGAGCCGAGCATCGAGAAATACGAGTTCAACGAATACGCCACTTGCCCGACCGGCTGCTCGACCCAGTCGATGGTCGCCTGATGCGCGGGGGCGATGGCGGCGATGACCGCCGTGTCAACGCCGGTCAGCGATTTCACGCGGCCCGCCTCGCGGCGATAGACCGGGCGTGCCTCGACGTTGAATTCGGCAACACGCCACGCACCGCTCTGCTCGGTGAGCACAAGGTCGATCAAGCCAAGATGACTGCCCCAGAAGCCCGGCATCACGGCGGGGATCCCGGCCAGCGTGCCGCGGGCGGCGTCCACGCCAGGGCGTCCGGCATAGTCGGGTCCAGGGAAGACGCGGTGGGAGTGGCCGGTGAAGATCACGTCGATCCCCGGCACTTCGGCGAGATGGAACGAGGCGTTTTCGAAGCCGGTCTTGGCCGGTGAGGTGTCGATGCCGGAATGGCTGAGTGCCACCAGCACGTCGCACTGGCGTTGCAACACCGGGACATGCTTGCGCGCGGCCTCGACGATGTCGGTGGTACGCACCTTGCCCGCGAGATGGGTGCGGTCCCATTCCATGATCTGCGGCGGCACGAAGCCGATCACGCCGATGCGCAGCGTGTGGCGGCTGCCATCCTCGGCGGTGAATTCGCGCTTGAGCACCAGGAAGGGCGGCACGTAGCTGCGCCCGTCAACATGGTCGAGATTGGCGCAGACGAAGGGGAATTTCGCACCGGCCAGCGAGAGATCGAGGAAGGAGAGGCCGAAATTGAATTCGTGGTTGCCAAGTGTCGCCGCGTCGTAGCGCAGCAGATTCATCGCGGCGAACATCGGATGGGTCTCACCCTGCTTCAGATGGCCGTCTTGCGCGATGTAATCGCCGAGCGGGCTGCCCTGGATGATGTCGCCATTGTCGAACAGCAGCGAATTGCGGGCTTCGCCACGGGCGAGTGCGATCAGCGTGGCGACCTTGGACAGGCCGACCGTGTCATCCTGCTTGTCGTGGTAATAATCGTAATTGGCGACGAACATGTGGAGATCGGATGTCTCCAACAGACGCAGCCGGATCGTGCGATCACCGGCGGCGAGTGCCGGTCGCACCGCCAGCAGACTGGTGCCGAGGAGAAATCCGCGACGCGAGAGATGCATGGCCTGGCTCCCAAAAAGCGCTCACCCCGCACAAGGCGGGGTGAGGTTTAGCAAATCAACCTGTGGTGCGCAGCAGGAAGCCCTTGAAGGCCTCGGTGAGGCCCTCCGCCTGCCGGTGCAACACGTTGTGGCCGAGCAAACCGAACAGAGCTGTGCCGATGCCCAGCGCCGTTGCGGTCAACGCGTCCGCGATGCCGCGGCTGACGGCGGCCGGGTCTGAAATCCCGCCCGACGACAGCGCGTTGAAGGTCTCCATGATGCCCAAGATCGTGCCCAACAGCCCCAAAAGCGGGGCTGCGGTGACGATGGTGTCGAGGATCCACAGACGGGCGGAGACCCGTTCGTCCACTTCCAGAAAGAGAGCGGCCGAGAGATCCTCGACATGGGCACGGTTCATCGCATCCTTCCGTTGCTGCTCAGCGTACTGAGACAGCGAACGGTTGAGGATGTCTTGCCCTTCGAACCGGAGCTCTGCAGTTGCCCCCGGCAGAGTGCCCGCAAGCGTGCGTGCAATCCGCCGAGCCCGGATACCGAGGAGCGCGTAAGTCACCGCGCGCTCGACGATAACGAAGAACAGCAGCATCAGGAATGCGTAGAGCACGTCGATGCTGATATCGTGGAACAGAGCCCGATCGAAGTTCATCGTATTAGAACCCCGCGCTCAAGGTTGCGAACACCGAGAAGCCCTGGCTGACATAGTAGGAAGGCGCGCTGCCGTTGATGGCAATGCCGGTATTGCCGGTCTGCCTCTGGGCGTTTGCCGTCGGGCTGAACGCACCCGTCAGCACATGCTGGTCGAGAAGGTTGTTCAGGTTCAGGCGCAGCGTCGGTGCCTTCAGACCCGCGTAGTCCTGGAAACGATAGCCGAAGCCAGCGTTCAGCGTGGTGTAAGGCGGGATTTTTTCGTCGTTGGTCAGGGTCGAGTACTGCATGCCGGTGTATTTGACATTCAAGTTGCCGAACACATGGCCATCGTCATAGTCGACACCGATCGCGCTGGTCAGGCTCGGCGCGGTCGGAACGTATTTGCCCGAGGTGTTCAGACGGGTGATGCCCGCAGTCGTCGACACCGGGAACCAGCCATCCTGCGTGGCATGGAGATATTCGCCAGAGATATACGGACGGAAGCCATGGAACGGCTTGGTGCCGACTTCACCGTCGATACCGTAAGTGGTGGTGTTGCCGATGTTCAGCGTCACGTTCTGAGTCGACGTCGAGCCACCTGGGTCGGCGATGACGGAGTTGAACTGACGGTTCTGGAACTTCGCGCCGAAGACCGAGACCGACGAGGTCAGGAAGTCACTCTGGAAGCGGTGACCGAATTCGACGGTCTGTGCGGTTTCCGGCTTCACCGGCAGAGCGAAGTTCGTCAGCACGTTGACGGTGCTGGTCGAGGTGAGGCTCGGATAGCTCTGCAGGGTGTAGTTCGGAACCGCACGATAGGACGTGCCGAAACCGATGAACACGGCGTTGTGCTCGGTGATTTTGTAGGTCGCCGCGACCGTCGGCAGGATGGCCGTCTCGTTGGCGTTTTCGAACGGCACGATGTTGCCGACCGGGCCGGACGGCAGCAGGTTGGCGACGTGACGGCTGGCCGAGACGTATTTCACGCCGACGTCGATGGTCAGCTTGTCGTTGAGGAACTTCGCCTCGTCACCGGTGAAGCCGATGAAGGTGCGGGTGCGGGTGATCGAGCCGCGCTTCTGGAACAGCTGGCCGTTATAAGCGGCACCCGAGCCAGTCGCATTCTTGATCACGATGTTGAAACCGCCATCGCCATAGACGTTTGGCGCGGTGCCGTTCGCATTGAGCGGCGAGACGGTGCCATACTGCTTGTGGTTTGCGTCTTCGAGCATCACACCGGCGACCAGCTTGTGGTTGCCGAGATCGTAGGTGAATTTCGAGATCACGCCCGGACGATAGGTCTGGGTGATCGACGGCGTGTAGAACAACTGCGAGTCGGTGACGTTGCCGTTGCCGTTGATGTCGTAACCCTTAGGCGTGGTTGACGTCAGCAGACGGTTGCCGCCGAAGATCAGGCCGTTGCTCTCGCTGAGCGCCGTCACGCCGCCGCCGTTGCCGAAGCCATACCAGAAATACGGGGTGACATCGAGTTGCAGGTCATCGGTCAGGGTGAACTGCGACGGCGCGGTCAGGATCAAGTTGGTGAACGGGTTCACCGCCGTTTGGTAGTAGCCGTTGTTCCTAATCTGGCTGTTCGCGGTGCCGACGGCGCCGGTGACCTGGTTGGTGTTGAAAATGCTGTCTTCGTTGTTCTGCGGTGCAAACGCGCCGAACTTAGAATAGTTCACTTTGTTCGGATTGTAGTAAAAATTGCTCTGGCCGATGTTGAGCAAGCCGGAGATCGTGATCTTGGAAGCTTCACGGACGTCGATCACGCCCTTGAATTCGTAGTTGTCCCGATAATCCTGGCCCGGGCCGCGCCAATGGTCGGCTTCATAATGCGAGTACGACGCATAGCCGCGGAAGCGACCGATCTGGCCGGTTTCGAGACGGATGAACTCGCGGACGGCGTTGTTGCTGCCATAGCCGAAGCTAACGTAGCCGCCAGCGTCCTTGCTCGGGTCACGGCTGTAGATGTTGATCACGCCGCCAGTGGCACCGATATGCGGGCTGTCCAGGTCCGAATAGCCCGGCGCGATCGAGACCTGCTGCAGGTTCTCGGCGTCGACATATTCCTGCGGATACAGAGCGTAGCTTCCTGAGTCGTTGACCGGCATGCCGTCGATGGTCAGGCCGAGTTCGCCCGAAAAGAAGCCGTGCAGGGTGATGTCGCCACCGTTCAGGCCGTTATTGTCCGGGCTGGCTTGGTTCACGCCGGGCAGCAGCGAAATCAGCTGATACGGGTTGGCGGTCGGCGACTGCTTGGCAATCGCGTCGCGCGTCACGGTCGAACGCTGCTTCGGCTGGTCTTCCTGAATGATGTAGCCACCGCCGAAATCCTGGCCGGTGACGCCATCCGGGGTGGTGGTGCCGACGACACCGACATGACCGACGTCGGTCGGCAGCGTGCCGGTGAACCCGCCGGCATTGGTGCCGCTGGTCGCTGCGGTCTGGGCAAATGCCGGGGCCGTCAGCGCCGTGGTTGCGAAAAGCAAGGCAGTTGCGAGCGCGCGGCCCGCCGGAAGGGTAAGCATGGTTATCTCCTAGGATGGTGGTTCGTAGTCGAGAGTGACGGTGAAGACGTGTTCGGAGGCACCGGACCAGGCACCGTTAGGAAGGGGCGGCGGAGTGCCTCCCCGGACGGTGCTCAGAGCCTGTTGGTTGAGCACCATGGTCGGCGCTGGACGCTCGACCGACACATCCCGCACTTCTCCGGTGCGGGTGACTGTGAAGCGGACCACCACACTTCCGTGTGGTTTCATGGTCCGCGCCTCTTTCGAGTTCGGATATTTCGAAATCGATTTGTAGTAAGCCCGCAGCGCGCCGACATAGCTGTCTTCGGCTCCGCTGGCAGCGGACGCGACCGGGGCGGCGGGCAGGTTGCTCGGCGGCGATTGCGGCGCGGTGGACGGGATGGCCGGGCCTTCGGTGGCCGGGCCCTTGTTCACAGCGGCGGGACGCGGTGCCACCGGCTTGGGCGGCACGGGCTTGGGCGGCGGCGGCAACGGCTTGGGCGGTTCGACCACCGGCGTGGGCGGCGGTGGCGGCGGCTCGACCGGCGGCACCGGGGTTTCCATTGGTGGCGGCGGCGGAGGTGGCGGTGGGGTCTCGGGCTGTACCGGCTGGGGCGGCTGAGGCTCGGGCGGTGTCGGCACCGGCTCGGGCGCGCTCGCGGCCTGGGGTGGTGCGGCTTCGAGGCTGATATCGACCGTCTGCACCGGCTCGGGCGGCGTGGGAGGCGGCGCGATCCGCAAATTCGGCGCGATCAATCCGAACAGCACCACCGTCGCCACCAGGGCGACCACGGTGGAGGCGACATCCTCGCGATCATTGAGAAACTTCATCGCCCGATGATCACTTCGCGCGGGCGACGATGGCGGCATTGGTGATGCCTGCGGCCTTCAGCGCGTCCAGCACATTGACCAGATGCTGGAGTTGCGACGTGCCGTCGCCCGCGATGATCACCGCAGGAGATTGCTCGCCTGGCAGAGGGCGCAGACGGTCGGGCAATTCTTCCAGACTGACCGGGCGGCCTTCGATGAAGGTGTTGCCGTCATGGTCGATGCTGACCATCACTTTGGTGCGCTCGACGACATGTTCGGTGCGTGCGGAGGAAGGAGGGCTGATCTTCAGGCCCAGCGCCGGCAGCACGTTGATGCTGATCAGCACGAAAAACACGAGCAGGAACATCATCACGTCGATCATCGGGATGATCTCGATCCGTGCGCGACGTTCTCTGCGGGCGGGCCATGTTCTCACGCAAAAACGCTCCTGCTGGGCGGCTCGGGCCG
>CAITEF010000424.1 GCA_903891315.1 uncultured Rhodospirillales bacterium
GACCGCCCCCACCCTGCCCGGCAGCCACAACGCGCAGAACATCGCCGCCGCAGTGGCGGTCTGCCGGGAGTTGGGTCTGTTCGACAAGGCGATCATCGCGGGCATCCGCTCCTATCCCGGTCTGCCGCATCGCCAGGAATTGGTGGCGCTGACCAATGGTGTCGCCTGGGTCAATGACAGCAAGGCCACCAACGCCGACAGCACTGCGCGCGCTTTGGCCTGTTACGAGCGGATCATCTGGATTGCCGGTGGCATGGCCAAAGATGGCGGCATCGAGCCGCTGGCCGAGTATTTCCCGCGCATCCAGCACACGCTGCTGATCGGCCGCGACGCTCCGATCTTCGCCGAGACGCTGAGCCGGGCTGGAATGGCGTTCACCATCGTGGGCACGTTGGAGAAGGCCGTCGCCGAAGCGGCAAGGCTGATCCCGACCTTCTCCCCCGCCCCGCAGGCCGTCCTCCTCTCGCCGGCGACCGCAAGCTGGGATCAGTTCACCAGTTACGAGCAGCGCGGCGATCATTTCCGCAATTTCGCGCGCGCCGTGGCAGGAGAGGGCATCTGATGGCCACACCGAACCGCGCCGACAATTCCCTGCCCGGCCGCTGGTGGTGGTCGGTGGATCGCTGGACGCTGACTGCGATCTTCACCCTGATCGGCCTTGGCTACGTGATGATGCTCGCCGCCTCACCGGCGGTGGCCGAGCGCATCCATGAGAGCCGTGACGCGTTCATTCTCAAGCAGGTGGTGTTTCTCGCCATCGCCTCGGGCTTGGTGATCGCGCTCTCGTTGCTCTCAGCGCGCGGCGTCCGGCGGATGTCGTTTGCGATCTTTGCCATGGCGTTGCTGCTCACGTTTGCCACCTTGTTCGTCGGTGCCAGCATCAAGGGCGCCACACGCTGGATCGCGCTGCCCGGCTTCTCGCTGCAGCCGAGTGAATTCCTCAAGCCGTGCTTTGCCGTGGTCACCGCGTGGCTGTTGGCGCAATGGCAGCGCACCGGGTCCTTTTACGAGGTCGGCATCGCCATCGGGCTGTATGTCGTCATCGCCCTGCTGCTGAAATCGCAGCCGGATATGGGGATGCTGGCGGTGGTGACTGCCGTGTTCCTGCTGCAATTCGTCCTTGCCGGGCTTGATCTGCGACTGTTCGTGGTGGGAATCGGGCTCGCCGTGCTGGGCGGTGTTGGGGCCTATGCGGTGCTGCCGCATTTCCGCTACCGGCTCGACAGCTTCCTCGACCCGACCAAGGGCGATCACTACCAGATCGACCGCGCGCTCGAAGCCTTCGGCAATGGCGGAGTGCTCGGGCTTGGCCCGGGCGAAGGGACGGTGAAGGACCATCTGCCGGACGCGCATGCCGATTTCGTCTTTGCCGTGATGGGCGAGGAATTCGGGCTTATTCTCTGCACGATCATGGTGCTGGTGTTCGGCTTCATCGTGCTGCGCGGCTTCATGAGACTGCTGGCGGAGGGAGATCAGTTCATAGTGCTGGCCGCCTCCGGATTGCTGTCCAGCTTCGGCCTGCAGGCCTTCATCAACATGGGCTCCTCCATCGGCCTGCTGCCAACCAAGGGGATGACCCTGCCTTTCGTCTCCTATGGCGGCTCCTCGGCGATGGCGGTGGCCCTCGGCATGGGCATGTTGCTGGCGTTGACCCGGCGGGGCGGGGCGGGGGAATTGCTGTGACCCCAATGATCGCAATCGCTGCCGGTGGCACCGGCGGGCATTTCTTCCCGGCGGAGGCGCTGGCGGCTGAGCTGAAGCGGCGTGGCTATGTGATCACGTTGTTCACCGATGCCCGCTCGGGTGGCGAGAAATCCCAGGTTTTCGCCGATTGCCAGCGCTACATCCTGCCAGTGTCCGGCATTGCCGGGCGGGGACTTGGCCGGTCGATCTCGGCGCTGCTCTCCATCGCGAGCGCCGCACTGCATACCCGCAAGATTTTGCGCCGCGTCCGCCCGGCGGCAATTATCGGCTTCGGCGGCTATCCCTCGGTGGCCCCGGTGCTCGCCAGTCGTCTGATCGCACCGAAACCCAAGGTGATCCTGCACGAGCAGAACGCGGTGATGGGCCGCGCCAACCGCAAGCTCGCCGGTTACGCCAACGCGATCGCGCTCAGCTTCGCCGAGACCGCGGGCCTGCCGAAAAAAGCCCGCGGCAAAACCGTGCAGACCGGCAATCCGGTGCGCACTGCGATCGCCGACATGGCATGGCGCGGCTATCTGCCCGCCACCGACCGCTTCCGCCTGCTGGTGCTCGGCGGCTCGCAGGGGGCGAAGCTGTTCTCCTCCCTGATCCCCGAGACGGTCTCGATGCTGCCGGAGAACCTCTCTGCCAAGCTCGATCTCGCCTTGCAGTGCCGTGCCGACCAGATCGCGTCCACCCGCGTGCTGTGTGACGAGCTCGGCGTGAAGGCTGAGATTTCCGCCTTTTTCCACGACATCGCCGACCGCATCTCCCAAGCCCATCTGGTGATCGCCCGCGCGGGTGCCTCGACGGTGGCCGAACTTGCCGCCATTGGCCGCCCCTCGATCCTGATCCCGCTGCCGTCGGCGATTGACGACCATCAGCGCGCCAACGCGATGGCGCTCGCCAATGCGGGCGGAGCTTGGATGATGGATCAGAGCGGATTGTTCCCCGGTGATCTCGCCGAATTCCTCACGCCTCTGCTGGGCCGCCCGCAGGAATTGGCGCCGCTCGCCGAGGCGGCGGCCGGATTCGGCCACACCGATGCCGCGGCGCGCCTGGCCGATCTGGTCGAGCGAATGATCAGACAAAAGGACGCACGCTGATGCGAGCCCTCCCCCTCTCCATCGGCACCGTGCATTTCGTCGGTATTGGCGGCATCGGCATGTCTGGGATCGCCGAGGTGCTGCACAATCTGGGCTATGTCGTCCAAGGCAGCGACATCGCCGAGAGTGCCAATGTCCGCCGCCTGCGCGCCGCCGGGATTGCAGTCTCCATCGGCCACAAGGAAGAAAATCTCGGCACCGCCCGCGTCGTGGTGATCTCAACCGCCGTCAAGGCCGACAACCCCGAAGTCCGCGCCGCCCGCGCCAAACTGATCCCGGTGGTCCGCCGCGCGGAGATGCTGGGCGAATTGATGCGGCTGCGCTGGGCGATTGCCATCGGCGGCACCCATGGCAAGACGACCACCACCTCGATGGTCGCGGCCCTTCTCGACGCCGGAGGGCTCGACCCGACCGTCGTCAACGGTGGAATCATCAATGCATACGGAGCCAATGCAAAGGTGGGCGAGGGCGAGTGGATCGTTGTCGAGGCCGACGAAAGCGATGGCACATTCCTCAAGCTGCCACGCACGGTCGCGGTGGTCACCAATATCGACCCCGAACATCTCGACCAAGA
>CAITEF010000425.1 GCA_903891315.1 uncultured Rhodospirillales bacterium
ACAATTATCGCTGCGGATCGCAGTGTCGAACAAGCCCTAAGCCTTGGTTTTGAGCGGCAGCTTTGCCGGCGTGCTGAAGCACTTATTGGCCGGCGCTGCCTTAGGTTGTGACCTGCTCCAATGCTGCGGCCATCGCCCGCATGTGGCGACGTGCGGCGAGCTCGGCGCGCCGCACGTCGCCGGCCAGGACCGCGGCGCCGAGGCGGTCGTAATCCTCGAAGCGCTCGGTCAGAAGGCCCTGGTGCTGGGCACGCAGCTGCACGCGCAGCAGATGCACGTTCATGCGTGCCAGCACGTTCTGCAGCTCGCGGTTGCCGCCGACGGTGGTGAGCGCGCGGTAGAAGCGGTTGCGGGCGCGCAGCAGGTCAAACGAATCGGGGCGTTCGCGCAAGCGCAGCAGGCTTTCGAACGCGTTCTGGAACAGCGCGCGGTTGTCGCCGAGGCCGATCCGTTTGGCCGCAAGGCGGGCGGCCATGCCGATGAGGGTTTCCAGCACCTCGAGCATCTCCTGCATCTCCTCGCGGGCGAGGATGCGGATGGAGGCGCCGCGGTGGCGGCTGAGCACGACGATGCCTTCCGCTGAGAGCCGGTTGAGCGCCTCGCGCACCGTGCCGCGGCTGACGCCCCATTTCTGCGTCATATCCGCCTCGACCAGGCGCTGACCGGGCACGCAGGTGCCGGTGTAGAGGCCTTGGACAATGTCGCGGAAGATTACGTCGGGCGAGCTGATAACGGCGGAGGATTGCGCGGCCTCGGGGCTTTTCGTCGCCGAACTCATTGCCCGCCTCCGGTCATCTTCGCCATGGCGCGGGAGAACGGGTCGGGCTGTAGGGTCATCGCAGTCTCCACAACGCGTCCCGGGGCGGCTTGCGTCGGGCGCCGGGAGGCTGGATTGCATGACGGCGGCCACGGCGCGATGTCAACAAAAATGCCCGACAATCCCGGTTGCGCCGCCTTGGGGCGGGCCATACTGTGCCGGCCTCAACCTGTCCGGGTGATCGAAGTGAGCACGCAGACCGATCGACATCACGGCCCCGATCCGTTGCGGCTGGCGGCCTGGATGGCGCAGCACGTGCCGGGGTTTGCCGGGCCGATGGAGATCACGGCGCTCTCGGGCGGGCAGTCCAACCCGACCTTCAGGCTCTCCACGCCGGGGGCGGATTACGTGCTGCGGCGCAAGCCGATGGGGGTGCTGCTGGCGAGCGCGCATCAGGTGGATCGGGAGTTCCGGGTCATCTCGGCGCTGGCGGGCAGCGATGTGCCGGTGCCGCGGGTGTTCGGTCTGTGCGCCGATGACAGCGTGATCGGCAGCATGTTCTATGTGATGGCGTTCGTGCCCGGCCGGGTGTTCTTCGATCCGCGTTTGCCGGATGTCGCAGCGGCTGACCGGGGGGCGATCTTCGATTCGATGAACCGGACGATCGCCGCTCTGCACCGGATCGATCCGGGATCGGTCGGGCTGGGCGATTATGGGCGGCCGGCGAACTATCTGCAGCGTCAGATGGCGCGCTGGTCGAAGCAGTATCGCGCCTCGGAGATCGTGCCGATCGAAGCGATGGACAGGTTGATCGAATTCCTGCCCGAGCGGCTGCCGCAGGACGGGCCGGCCGGGATCGTTCATGGCGATCTGCGGCTGGACAACATGCTGATCCATCCGACCGAGCCGCGCGTGGTGGCGGTGCTGGACTGGGAACTGTCCACGCTTGGCGATCCGCTGGTGGATTTCGCCTACAACGCCATGACCTGGCGGCTGGACCCGGATCTGTTCCGCGGCCTGGCCGGGGTGGACACGGGCGCGCTCGGCCTGCCGGACGAGGGGGCCTATACGGCGGATTATTTCGCCCGCATCGGCCGCGAGGTGCCGGAGAACTTGGAGATCTACGTGGTATTCAACCTGTTCCGGCTGGCAGCCATCGTGCAGGGGATCGCCAAACGGGCGGCGGAAGGGACGGCGGCCAACGCGGAGGCAGAGGCGCTGGGGCGGAAGGCGCGGCCGATTGCGGAGCGTGGGTGGAAGCTGGCGCAGAAAATCAAGTAAGCAGTTCTTTTTTTGTAAAAAAAGAACCAAAAAAACTTTTATTCGTTTGGAGCGGGTTCTTCGGGCGAGACCGGGTCTAGTGGTTGAAAGTTTTTTTGGTTCTTTTTTTACGAAAAAAGAACTGCTTTCTTCCTGCCCCCAACGCCACCAAACTGTAACCCCGCCGCGCGCGGTGGCACCCTATGTGACGCTGGGGCCGCTGATGGTGCTGCTGCTCGTCTTCACCGTGCTGCCCTGCGTGATGACGCTGGGGCTGGCGAATTTCGCTGCGGCGTGGGCGCGCGGGGAGATCGGTGCCAGCCTGCGGGTGACGCTGCTGTTGTGGCGGCGCGGTGGTGACCCTGGTGCTGATCGCGCTGGCGGTGGCACGGCTGCGCTTTGCCGAGCGGGAGGCGAGCCTGTGGCTGGTGCTGGCTTCGATCATGGTGCCCTATCAGGTGACGGCGATCCCGGTGTATGTGCTGCTGTCGTTGCTGCATCTGATCAACAGTCGGGCGGCGTTGATCGTGCCGTTCATCGGGTCGGGATTCGGCGTGTTTCTGCTGCGGCAGTTCTTTCTGGCGATCCCGTCCTCGGTGTTCGATGCGGCGCGGCTGGATGGCGCCTCGCCGCTGGCGGTGCTGACCTACATGCTGTAAATCCGCAGCCACTTGTCTTGTATCATCGGCTGAGCGAAGCACAGGAGCGAGCAAGGGATCTTGTGGGAGCCATCGCTAATCTTGAGCAACCGTCTGCGCAGTACAAGAACGACCCTGCGGGTCTTTCGGATCTGACGGCAAGAATTACGCGGCTATGATCAAAGTGAATTGGATACCATTGAATGGTCATTTGGATTCAACGAGTTCGTACTGAGCAAGCGTAGGATGGGCAAGGCATTGCGTCACTGGTGATGATCCGTGGGAATGATGGGCGGCGCAAGGGCTTGCCCATCCTACGCTTGCTACGCTTGCTGCTCTGTTGGGCGTGGATTCAAGCCCGTCCCAGTGGTGAGGTGGGGTTGGCTTGCAGGGCGGGGGTGACAGGGGCGGGGTGGTTGGGGTATGATCTATGCAGTGGACCCGTAGTTCAGCTGGATCGTGCGCTGCTCTCCGAAGGCAGAGGCCGTATGTTCGAATCGTACTGGGTCCGCCATATTTGGCACCGGAATATTCTTCGGACTTTAAATCTTGAAGTTAGGTTGAAGTTAGCCAGGAAAGCGAGACTGTTTCATAATGATTGTAGACTCGGAAGTGGCCTTAAGCTTCGAAAGTCTTGGGGGAGGATCGCTTAACAGTAACGGTTGGGCATTTGGTTGTGAATTTGGATATTTTCAACGTCATTTCGGAGTCGAGCCATTAGGCCTGCTCCGGTGGGCGAG
>CAITEF010000426.1 GCA_903891315.1 uncultured Rhodospirillales bacterium
CAGACGCAGCCTTATGTCCGTTGGTTCAACAATGCGGGCTTTGATATCGTGCGCTTCGATCGCGATGCGGCGGTGGACGAAACAGACGCGGCAGCAAAATGGCTGCGCAATGGGCTGATAAAATTGCGTGCGCAGGGCTACCGGATGGTGATTGCGGGTGGGCAATCGCGCGGCGCTTGGAACAGCCTGCAAAGCCTGGATACGCCAGGGTTGTCGGATGTGGTGATCGCCGTGTCACCGGCATCGCAAGGCACGAGTCCGGCCAATGTTATTCAGCAGGGGCCGCAATTGAATGTCATCGCCAATGACGCGCAAGCGCCAACGACGCGGGTGGCGTTTGTGCAGTTTTTGGGCGATCCGTTTTCAGCCGATCAGAACATGCGATCCGCTAAATTTCGTGACGTTTTGTTCCCGCACGTTGCTGCCGGTCTGATCATCGATCGACCAGAGGGATTCAGTGGGCATGGTGGCGCTGCTTCGCTGTCGTTTGGCGATAAATACGCCACGTGTTTGCTGCATTTCGCCTTGGACCCAACGCCGCCGAAGGGATGCTAATCCCATCGGCGGCGGTTGTATCAGTCATGCTGTTCCATCTTGGAATAACGCAGCGTGTCCTTCATGAAGGTGTAGAACAGCAGCGAGATGAAAATGCAGCCCGTGGCATACCAGTAGAAGCCGCTTTCTTGGCCGATGCTTTTGAAATACAGCGCCACTGAATCCACCGAGCCGCCGAAAATCGCCGCCGTCAGCGCGTAGGGAATGCCCACGCCCATGGCGCGCACGGCGGTGGGAAACATCTCCGTTTTCACCACAGCGGTGATTGAGGTGTAGCCGGAGACAATCGCCCAGGCGGCGCAGATCAGCAAAAACGCAATGAACGGGCTTTTGGTGGTCTGCAGCAGCGTCAGCAGCGGGTAGGTGCCGATGGTGCCCAGAATACCAAAGCCAATCAAAAATGGCTTGCGGCCAAATTTGTCCGACATGGCGCCGTAGAGCGGTTGGATCAGGATGGCGAACAGCAATGATGCGGCCGTGACCATGGTGGTTTGATCGTCGGTCAAGCCCACAGAGAGCTTGAGGAATTTCTGCATATAGGTGGTGTAAGTATAGAACGCCGAGGTGCCACCAATGGTGATGCCGACCACCAAGACCATTGATTTCCAATTGCGCGCCAATTCGGCCCACCGATTGGTGGTGCGAATGATGCGGTCAGAGGCCTTGAACAGCTCCGTCTCGTGCATGTCGCGACGCATGTAATAGGCAAACCTTGCCACCGCAGCGCCGAGGAAGAACGGAATGCGCCAGCCCCAGCTGCGCAGCTGCTCTGGGGTGAGAAAGATTTTCTGCAACACCAGCAGCACCAGAATGGCCATTAACTGGCCACCGATCAGCGTCATATACCAAACGCCAGAATAGAACCCGCGCCGGTTGGGGTGCGAGACCTCGCTGAGATAGGTGGCTGACGTGCCGTATTCGCCGCCTTGGCTGAGACCCTGCAAAATGCGGGCGAGGGCCAAAATAATTGGAGCGCCGATGCCGATGCTTTCATAAGTGGGCGTGACCGCAATCAGCAGTGAGCCGAAGCACATCAGCAGCACGGCAATCATCAAGGAGGTGCGGCGGCCAAAGCGATCCGCAAAATAACCGAAGATCACGCTGCCAATTGGGCGGACCAGAAAGGCCACGGCGAACAACACGGCAGCAGCAAGTTGCTGTGCTGCCGCATCGCCCTTGGGAAAGAAGGACGGCGCGAAATACAGGGCGAAGGCGGAGTAGGCGTAGACGTCATACCATTCGATCAGATTGCCGGCCGAGCCGATCAAAATGGCCCGCACGCGCTTGCGCATATCGGCTCTGTCGAACCCATCGGTGGTGATGGCGAGATCTGCCTTCACGTTGCTATTGGCCATTTGATGTTGTCTTTCTGATGCGGCTGCGACGTGTGAGCCTGATCGTTTGATAAATGGCGCAAGCCTATCTTGAACACAAGAATTTCGTTGCAAGCCGCTGTGTAGCAGCTTGCAATGATTGCGTAATGTTACGCCGCCGCGTGACCGCCGAGATAGGCGGCGCGGAC
>CAITEF010000427.1 GCA_903891315.1 uncultured Rhodospirillales bacterium
GCTTGATGCCTCACCGACAGTTCAACATCGACGGGATTTGCTGCGCTTGTCCGCCCTCCGCGATTGATGCAGGCTTACGCTGCGGTCATCACGACGCAGCAAGACCGGGGAACAATCCCGGCGCGATTTAGGGGAAACACCACATGAAGCGACTCGTTCTGCCGCTCGCGGCAATTGCTCTGCTCACCAGCGCACCCGCCTTTGCCCAGCCTTCGCCGACCCCGGCACTGGACGTCATCCCCGAGGCGATGCCGTTTGATGTCCCCTATGGCCAGCCGATCTCACTGGAACGCGCCCAATCCGTCGCCGCCGCCGCCATGGCCGAGGCAAAGAAGCGCAACTGGAAAATGAACGTCACCGTCGTCGACCCCAATGGCGATTTGCTTGCCTTCGGTCGGATGGACGGCGCGCAACTCGCCTCCATCGAGATCTCCCAACACAAGGCCCGCGTCGCCGCGCGCTATCGCCGCATCACCAAGCTGTTCGAGAACGGCGTTCAGAGCGGCTTGACCTATCAGCTCACGCTCGACGGCATGATCGCCTCGCGCGGCGGTATTCCGCTGGTTGAGGGCGGCAAAATCATCGGCGCCATCGGCGTCTCCGGCGGTGCCGGATCGCAGGATGAAGTCTGTGCCACTGCGGGCGCGGCGGTCATCAACAAATAGCGGATCAGCGCTGCGAATCCCTGCGGGGCCGAATAGGACAGGTTCCTTGACTTTTCGGCCCCGCGCGCCACATGGTGCAGTGCAGCAAATGCTGCAGTGCAAAACATGAGGCATGTCATGGCCACCTTCTGGCACAATGTTCCGCAGACCGCTTCCACGCCGGTTTCCGCCCCTTCGATGGGCTTCGGCAAGCTGTTCCGGGCTCTGACCTGGATTGGCGAGCGCCGCGCAGAAATCGCAACCCGTCGTGAACTCGCCCGTCTTGATGAGCGCGATCTCCACGATATGGGCATCACCTCCTACGACTTCGACGCCATCGCCCGCGGCACCTACCGCCGCTGAGCGCGTTGTGTATGGCAGGCGACGGCAAAATGCCGTCGCCGCCCATGCATCTCTATGGCTTCCCACGCGCGCTGCAACTGCGTAATCCAAAGCAGTCTGAGCCGCCGGGGGGCACATGAAGCCGATTGCCGCAAACCGCTTGGCATTCTTGATTGCCGGCGCGTTCTTCATGGAATTTCTGGACGGTTCGATCATCGCAACCGCCCTGCCGCGCATGGCCGACAGCCTCGGCGGCACCGCCATCGCCCTGCATGTCGGCATCACTGCCTATCTGCTGACGGTGGCCGTGTTCATTCTGCCCGGTGGCTGGGTGGCCGAGCGTTTCGGGCCGCGCATCGTGTTCACCTCGGCGATGGCGACGTTCATTTTCGGATCAATGCTGTGCGGCCTCGCCGAGTCAGTGCCGCAATTCGTCGCCGCCCGCGTGCTGCAGGGCTTTGGCGGGGCGATGATGGTGCCGGTCGGGCGGCTGATCGTGTTGCGCACCACCGAGAAATCCAAGCTGATGCAGTCCATCGCGATGTTGATCTGGCCTGCATTGACCGCACCGCTGCTCGGCCCGCCGCTCGGCGGTTTCTTGTCGGAGCACGCCTCCTGGCGCTGGATTTTCTTCATCAACTTGCCGCTGGGCGCGGTCGGATTGTCGCTGGCGTTCTTGATGGTCCCGAAGATTGATCTGGGCACCGCGCGCCCGTTCGACTGGACCGGCTTCCTGTTCGGCGCGCTGATGCTGGCCGGGATCACCGCTTCTCTCGACCAGTTCGGCAATCATGAGGCCCCGCGCGGCATTCCGCTCGCACTTGCGGCGGTGGGCATGGTGTTCACCGTCCTGTTCGTCCGCCACATCCACCGCCACGCGCATCCGCTGGTCAATCCGGCGACCTTCAAGATCGACACGTTCCGGCTGGTGATGTTCGGCGGCACGCTGACGCGGATGATCATCAGCGCGGTGCCGTTCATTCTACCGTTGATGTTCCAGCTCGGCTTCGGCCTGCCCGCCACCGACGCGGGCCTGCTGGTACTGGCGCTGTTCGCCGGGAATCTGGGCATCAAGCCCGCCACCACTCCCATTCTGAAGCGATTCAGCTTCCGTCGGGTGCTGCTGGTCAACGCCGTGTTGCAGGCGGCGACGCTGTTTGCCTGCGCGCTGCTCACCCCGCAAACGCCAACTCCGGTGGTGCTGGTGTTGCTGCTGATCTCCGGTGCCTCGCGGTCGATGCAGTTCACCTGCCTATCGACCTTGGCCTTCGCCGATGTGCCGCAGGCGGAAATGCCATCGGCGAACACGCTGTTCAGCGTCTCGATGCAACTTGCGTTGGGGCTTGGCGTGGCAGTCGGCGCGCTGATCCTTCAGGCGGCGGGCAGTGTGTTGGGTGACAGCGGCACCCCCACCATCGCCGATTTCCACGCCACCTTCGTTGTGATGGGCGTGCTGATGCTGCTCACCATGATTGACACACTTCAACTGCACCCATCGGCGGGCAGCAATCTGGCGCAGCGGAAAGCCTGATCGTCGCGGCCACCGCCGCCTCGATCCGCCCGACCAACAGCGCGGGCGTCATCTGCGCCACCGCCGCCCGCGCCTGTGTGGCACGCGCCGACAAGGCAGGTCCGCAGGCCAGGACCTCGCGCATGGCGAGCGCGAGATCGTCGGGATCCGGCTCCGCCCACATCGATCCCGCGACCGCCAGATGCGAGCGTGACGGCGCGAGTTGGCAGCGGATCAGCCGCGCCGTGTCGTCTGTGCAGAAATCCGCATGGCCGCCGATTTCGCTGACAATCAGCGGAATGCCCGCCGCCATGGCCTCCGCCGCCGGCAGGTTGAACCCCTCACCCCGGCTCGGCAGCACCATCGCATCCGCGCGACTGTAGAGATCGCGCATCGCAGTGGGGGAAAGATCCGCCTCGATCAGCCGTATCGGCGCGAGATCGGGCAACGCGTCGCGCCACCGCGCCAGGATGTCTGAGGTGTGGTTATGCGGATTGGGGAACGTCTTGATCACCAACTCCACCGGATCACCAGCCCGAAACGCGGTGGCATAGGCGCGCAGCAGCACGTCGATCCCTTTGCGGGGAAACCCGGAGGAGACGTGCAGGAACCGCGCGACCCCATCCGGCGTGGCGCGGCGCAATTCCGCGAAGCCCGAGAAATCCGGCGCCATGCCGATGACATGCACTGGAACGCGCAATCCGGAGCGGATCAATGCGTCGGCGACAAATCGGGTGGGGGCGAGCACGCCGTCAAACCCGGCATCGAGACGGGCGATGGTCTCACGCGGGATCAGGCTCTCCTCCCAGAAGAACAGCGCGAAATTCACCTCGCCGCGCTGTTCGGGGACATGCAGCGGATAATGCTGGCTGATCGTCACCACTGTGCCGCGTCGCGGCAGGGTGCGGCGCATTCGCAGCAGCGGCCAGAATTGCGCGCGCGGCACATGCCGCCACTCGCGCCAGCCCGACACGGTCTCGACCTGCACCCGGCCCGGGCGCTCCTGGCCCATGGCGAGAGCGAGGTCACGGTTCACCGATGCCAGGCTGTAAGAGCCGCCGAGATGGCCGATGATGCGGTAGATTGGGTCTGACATGGCCTCAGTCTCGCCCACCACCCGCAACGCATCGTCGAATTGCCGTCAACCGCGCGGCAAACCTGCATGGCAGGTGTCAATCACGCCTCAGGATGCGCGGTCGAGGTTGCATAATGATGACCGATCCTCTAAATCGCCCCCTCGCGTCGGCACCCCTGGAGGCCGGCGTCTTTTTTCGTGGAGAAATCAAATGGCCAATGTGACCACCATTGAGGCCGAGCTGCGCGCGAATGCAGGTAAGGGGGCAGCTCGCGCAACTCGCCGTGCAGGGAAACTCCCTGCCGTAATCTATGGCGCCAAGCTGGCGCCTGCCATCATCGATCTCGACCCCCGCGTGATCGACCGTGAGCTGACCCGTGGCGGCTGGCGTTCGCGCCTTTATGAGGTGAAGTTCGGCAGCGCTGCCGAGCGCGTCATCCTGCGCGACATTCAGTTCGACCGCGTCACCGACCGTCCGATCCATATCGACTTCCAGCGCCTCGCCGCCGGTGAGCCGATCCGCGTGTTCGTCAAGGTCCGCTTCATCAATGAACTCGCCAGCCCCGGCATCAAGCGCGGTGGTGTGATGAATGTTGTGCACAACGTTGTCGAATGCCTGTGCGATCCGGACGCCGTGCCGGAACACTTCACCGCCGATCTGACCGGCCTCGAAGTGAACGCCAACATTCGTTGGAACGATCTGAAGGGCACCGAAGGCGCGAAGCCGACGAGTGCTGAAGAAAACTTCGTGATCGCCTCCGTCGCCCCCACCAAGGGCATGGAAGCCGCCGCTTCGGCTGAGGCGGCTCCGGCTGCTGCGGCTGGCAAGGGCAAGGGTAAGGCCGCTCCGGCGAAGCCTGCCGCGAAGAAGTAAGAGGCTATCGTGTTGCTGTGGGTCGGCCTGGGCAACCCTGAGCCCGGCATGGCGAAGCAGCGGCACAATATCGGCTTCATGGCCGTTGATACCATCGCACACCGCCACGGGTTCACCCCGTGGCGGCAGCGTTTCAAGGGCATGGTGGCCGAGGGCAGTATTGGCGGGCAGAAGATCATCGCCCTCAAACCGTTGACCTACATGAATCTCTCCGGTGAGTCGGTGCAGGCCGCACAGGCCTTCTTCAAGCTCAAAACCGAAGAGATCACCGCCTTCCACGACGAACTCGACCTCGCCGCCTTCAAGGTGCGAGTCAAGAAGGGCGGCGGGGCGGCGGGGCATAACGGGCTGCGCTCGATGGACAAGATGCTCGGCACCCCGGATTACTGGCGCGTCCGCCTCGGCATCGGCCATCCCGGCGACAAGACCCGTGTGCACGGCCACGTGCTGGGCGATTTCGCCAAGGCCGAATTGCCTGACTTGCAATCGTTGCTTGACGCACTCGGCGATTGCGCGCCCTTGCTCGCCGCCGGAAAACCCGAAGATTTCATGACGCGCATGGCGCTGCTGACACAGGACTCAAAATAATGGGCTTCAATTGCGGTATCGTGGGTCTGCCCAATGTCGGCAAATCCACCCTGTTCAACGCGCTGACCGCGACGGTTGCCGCCCAGGCAGCGAATTATCCGTTCTGCACCATCGAGCCGAATGTGGGCCGCGTTGCCGTCCCCGATCCGCGCTTGGACGTGCTGACCACCATCGGCAAATCGCAGAAGAAGGTGCCGACGAGCCTGGAATTCGTCGATATCGCGGGCTTGGTGCGCGGCGCGTCGAAGGGTGAAGGCCTCGGCAATCAGTTCCTCGCCAATATCCGCGAGGTTGACGCCATCGTGCATGTGCTGCGTTGCTTCGAAGACACCGACGTCACCCATGTCGAGGGCAGCGTCGATCCGATCCGCGATGCCGAGACCATCGAGACAGAGTTGATGCTGGCTGACATGGAAAGCATCGAGAAGCGCCTGCCCGCGTTGCAGAAGAAAGCCAAGGGCGGCGACAAGGACGCGATGGCGCAGGTTGAGCTGATGGAGCCGATACTGGCCGCGCTGCAAAACGGCAAGCTGGCCAGCACGGCGATTGCGCCTGCGGACGTTGAAGCCGCCAAGCGGCTGCAGTTGATGACGTCGAAGCCCGTGCTGTTCGTCTGCAACGTCGAAGAAGCCTCAGCCGCGACCGGCAACGCCTTCTCGGCGCGCGTGGCCGAGCGCGCCCAAGCGATGGGCGCGCGTCATGTTATCGTCTCCGCCGCCATCGAGGCCGAAGTCAGCCAATTGCCGGATGAGGATCGCGCCGAGTTCCTTGAAGGCCTGGGCCTCACCGATTCAGGGCTGGACCGGGTGATCCGTGAAGGCTACGCGCTGCTCGGGTTGGTGACGTATTTCACCGTCGGCCCGAAAGAAGCGCGCGCTTGGACCATCGTCAAAGGCACCAAGGCCCCGCAGGCCGCCGCTGTGATCCACAATGATTTCGAACGCGGCTTCATCGCCTGCGAGACCACCGCCTATGACGATTTCGTTACCTACAAGGGTGAGCAGGGCGCCAAAGAGGCGGGCAAGGTTCGGGTTGAAGGCAAGGAATACGTGGTCAAGGACGGCGATATTCTGCTCTTCCGCTTCAACGTGTGATCGCCGCTTGCCGTGATGGGCGATCGTTCGATATCATATGGTTCTGCATCATAGGAGCAAGACAGATGGCTGAACCGCATATCGCCCAGAAATCCTCGATCCCTGTCGAGGTTGAAGCGGGCAAGACCTATTACTGGTGTTCCTGCGGGCTGAGCGCCAAGCAGCCCTTTTGCGACGGATCGCACAAAGGCAGCGAGTTCTCGCCGCTGGCGATGACCGCCGATGAGAGCAAGACCGTGCGGTTCTGTGGCTGCAAGCACAGCAAGAACGCGCCGTTCTGCGATGGGTCGCACAAGGCGCTCTGATTATGACCCATCCGTCCGGCACGGCACGATCATCGTGGCCGTGTAGATCTGGACGGGTTTGCCGTCCTGCTGCATCGTCGTGATCTTGATCCGCATCACGCCGCGACGAGGGTTGGATTTGCTTCGGCGGAGGTCGAGAATCTCGCTCTCCGCCGACAATTCATCCCCAGGCCGCACTGGGTTGGGCCAACTGAGCCCGTCAACCCCCGCCCCGATCCCCTGTCCCTGGAAACGCGGACACGCGCCGTCGATCAGTAGCCGCATCGTCACCGCCCCGGTATGCCAACCGCTCGCGATCAACTCGCCAGCCAAGGTGCCGACCGCTTGTTCCTCGCCCAGATGCATCCCTTGCGGATCGAACTCCTCAGCAAACGAGATGATCCGTTCGCGAGTGACCAGAATCGGCCCGGCGCGGAAGATCTGTCCAACCCGCAGGTCCTCGAAATAATCGATCATTCAAAGCCTCCCAGCGCCGCAAGCAACCCCATCGCGATCAGCAAGCCGGACGAGGCAACGCCGATCCAGTGCCGCGCCCGCGATGACAAGGCGTGTCGCACCCGTGCGATCACCGAACTTAGCACCACCCACCACAATGCCGAACCGGTGAACACACCTGCCACCACGGCAATCGCCTCATCGGTACTGCCGTGATTGCTCGCCACGCCAATGGCGGCGAAGGCTGCGATAAAGCTCAGAATCGTCTGCGGATTCGTCAGCGTCAGCCCAATCGCCATCAGGTAATCGCTCGCCAGTGAGCCCGTCGGAATCGTCTGTGCCTTCGCCTCGGCAGCCTCCGGCTTGGCAAACATATGTCCCGCCAACGCGCGCACCCCGAGCCAGACCAGGAACCCGCCGCCTGCCAAACGCAGCGGCTCGGCGTATTGGCTGATGCTGGCTGTCATCGCCGAGAAGCCGAAAGCCGCGATCCCGCCATAAAGCATGTCGCCGGTGGCGATGCCGAGGCCAATCACCAATCCGGCGAGCAGGCCACGGTCGAGACACCGCCCGATGCACAGCAACCCCATCGGCCCGACCGGGGCGGCGATGGAAAGCCCGAGCAACGCCCCGGCCAGAAAGACAGAGATAATCATGCCCCGCTTATGACGACAAAACCCCGGCAGGCCAACCGGCCCGCCAGGGTCAGCGGTCGAGCGATGCGGATCAGCCCAGCTTCAGATTGGTCGCCGCCGCCTTGCCGCGTTCCATCGCCACTTCGTAGCTGATCTTCTGGCCATCATTCAGGCCGCGCAGCCCCGCCGCCTGCACGGCGGTGATGTGAACGAACACGTCCTTCCCGCCATCCGAGGGGACAATGAAACCGAAACCCTTCGTCGCGTTGAACCATTTCACCGTGCCGGTCGCCATCTCGTCATCTCCAGGGCCGCAGCCCATAGTATAGTCCGCTGAGCGGATGATCGTTGCCAGACGGACGGAAGCGACTGGGCAGACGGGTGAAGCTCTTGGCCGACATCACGTCACAGGCCCGGCCAGGGCAAAAAACACGCACCGCGCCGATGTGGGATTTGAACAATCCATTACAATAGGCGCGGGTCTTGATGCATTGGATGCAATGAGCAGGTCAGACCGCCTTCAGGTTCGTGGCCGCGGCTTTGCCGCGTTCCATCGAAACCTCGAATTCAAGCTGCTGGCCTTCGGTCAGACTGCGCATGCCGGCCGCCTGCACTGCCGTGATGTGAACGAACACATCCTTGCCGCCATCAGACGGCATAATGAAACCGTAGCCTTTGGTGGCGTTGAACCACTTCACAGTCCCGCTGGCCATGAATGGGGGCCTTTCCGCGCAGCAAGTCAGCGCGAGCGTCGCGCTGTCCGGTCAATCGGTGATGTGCCAGTTCGTGACACCCGCCATTTCGCCACACCCGATAGTGCCCACAGAAATCGGGAAGTCGAAGCAAGTCCAGCCTTGGTCTCGATTGCCACATAAGTGACGCATAAGCCCGAAGCCAAAGTCAATAAAAACGCGACGCACAAACACAAGAAGCGGGCCGTGAGGCCCGCTTCCCGTGTTTTTACAACATGATAGCCAAAAGGCTGGATTAGAAATCCATGCCGTCCATGCCGCCCATGCCGCCACCCTGGCCGCCCATCGGAGCCTTCTTTTCCGGCTTCTCGGCGATCATGGCTTCCGTCGTCACCAGCAGACCGGCCACCGAGGCGGCGTCCTGCAGCGCAGCGCGAACCACCTTGGTCGGGTCGATGATGCCGGCCTTGACCATGTCCTTGAACTCGCCGCTCTGCGCGTCGAAGCCCCAGCTGTAGTCGTCGCTCTCAAGCACCTTGCCCGAGATCACCGCACCGTCTTCACCAGCGTTCTCGGCGATCTGGCGCATCGGAGCCGTCAGGGCGCGACGAACGATCTCAACGCCAACGCGCTGATCGTCGTTCTCAACCTTGATCTTGGCGAGGTTCAGCGAGGCGCGGGCCAGAGCCACACCGCCGCCCGGAACAATGCCTTCTTCAACGGCCGCACGGGTCGCATGCAGAGCGTCGTCCACGCGATCCTTGCGCTCCTTCACTTCCACTTCCGACGAGCCGCCGACGCGGATGACGGCAACACCGCCAGCCAGCTTCGCCAGACGCTCTTGCAGCTTCTCACGGTCGTAGTCCGAGGTGGTCTCCTCGATCTGCGCACGGATCTGCGCGCAACGGCCCTGAATGTCAGCCTTCTTGCCAGCGCCTTCGACGATGGTGGTGTTTTCCTTCTCGATGACGACCTTCTTGGCCTTGCCAAGCATCGCCAGCGTGACGGTTTCCAGCTTGATGCCGAGATCTTCGCTGATCACCGAACCACCGGTCAGGATCGCGATGTCTTCCAGCATCGCCTTCCTGCGATCGCCGAAGCCCGGAGCCTTCACGGCCGCGATCTTCAGGCCGCCACGCAGCTTGTTCACAACAAGCGTGGCCAGAGCCTCACCTTCGATGTCCTCGGCGATGATCACCAGCGGACGGCCGGACTGCACGACCGACTCGAGCAGCGGCAGCATCGGCTGCAGGCCGGAGAGCTTCTTCTCGTGGATCAGGATGTAAGGATTGTCGAGATCGGCAATCATCTTCTCAGCATTGGTGATGAAGTACGGCGACACGTAGCCGCGATCGAACTGCATGCCCTCAACCACGTCGAGCTCGGTCTGGATGCCCTTGGCTTCTTCGACGGTAATCACACCCTCGTTGCCGAC
>CAITEF010000428.1 GCA_903891315.1 uncultured Rhodospirillales bacterium
CACCATGTCCATCCTGCTGTGGTGGAACCGCATCTATCGCCGCGCGGTCCAGCTCGGCATGGGCACCCATCTGGCCTGGGCCTGCGCGGCACCCATCTGGCTCTATCTGGTGCTGGGCTTCATTCGCCCGGTGATGATGGGCAGTTGGGCCGAGGCGGTGCCGTTCGGGATCTTCCCGCATCTGGATTGGACGGCGTCGTTCTCCATCCGCTACGGCAATCTGTTCTACAACCCGTTCCATATGCTCTCGATTGCCTTCCTGTATGGCTCGGCGGTGATCTTTGCGATGCATGGGGCGACGATCCTCGCGGTCTCCCGCTTCGGCGGCGAGCGTGAGGTGGAGCAAACCGTCGATCGCGGCACGGCTGCCGAACGCGCGGCGCTGATCTGGCGCTGGACGATGGGCTTTAATGCCACCTTCGAGAGCTTCCATCGCTGGGGTCTGTGGTTCGCGGTGCTCTGCCCGCTGACCGGCGGCATCGGCATCCTGCTCACCGGCACGGTGGTGGACAATTGGTATCTCTGGGGCATCAAGCACCACATCGTGGCCAACTATCCGGCTCTGTGGGGCCCTGTCATTGATCCTGCCACGCTGCCGGGTGCAGCCAGCCTGGGAGTGGTGAAATGAACTACGGCATACGCGCTGCGGTTCTGGGGTTGGTCGGCATTTTTGCCGCCTTTATCTCGATCCCGATGATCCTGGGCTTCCAGAAGCCCACAATAGAGACCATCCAGCACGGCCCGCGCGGGGTTGCGATGGGTCTGGTCTATAACGATGCCGACGTCGCCAAGAGCGTTGCGGCGAACAAGGTGCCGGGCTACCTGCCGCAACTGCCGCCGGTCGGCCCCAAAGCCTCGGTTGTCTACAAGAACGTCCAGATTCTGGGCAATCTCAGCGTCGGCCAGTTCACCCGCCTGATGGCCTCGATTACCCAATGGGTGGCGCCGGTCCAGGGCTGCAATTACTGCCACAATCCGGAAAACCTGGCCGATGACGGGAAATACACCAAGGTGGTGGCCCGTCGGATGCTGCAGATGACGCAGAACATCAATCAAAACTGGACGCAGCACGTCGCTGCCACCGGGGTGACCTGCTACACCTGCCATCGCGGCAACAACATCCCGGTCAATCTCTGGGTCAATGACACGCCCAAGGTCGGTGATAACACCGGGATGGGCATGGCGGAGATGACGCCGGGCAAGAACCATCCGACGACGGTTATCCAGGCGGCACTCTCCTCGCTGCCGAGCGATCCTTACACGCCATATCTGGAAAATGCCGAGAACATTCGCGTCCAATCCAGCGTGGCGCTGCCGGGCACCGACAATTCGTCGATCAAGCAAACCGACTGGACCTATGCGCTGATGATGCATATGTCCTCAGCCCTTGGGGTGAACTGCACCTATTGCCACAACTCCCGCGCCTTTGCCGATTGGTCACAAAGCACGCCACAGCGGGTCACCGCTTGGTATGGCATCCGCATGGTGCGTGAGGCGAACAATGGCTACATGGACCCGTTGGCCCCGGTCTTCCCCGCCAACCGCAAGGGGCCGCAAGGTGACGTTGCCAAGGTGAATTGTGCCACCTGCCACAACGGGGTCTACAAGCCGCTCTATGGGGTGAGCATGGCGAAGGACTTCCCGGAACTCCAGAAAGTCACGTCATCGGCCAAACCCTGATCGCCCGGATCAGACCCGCAATAGCGCCGCCTCCTTCGGGAAGCGGCGCTTTTTTGCGCTTGCGAAGCAGCACAGATGGTTTGGGGAATTGCCCTGTCTGGCGACAGGTATATATAGGGGTCGAATCCACGAACGCCGCTGGGATTGGCGGCGGATGCGTGTCTGTTTCTGGGCTGCCAAGAGGGTTTGTCGTTCATGAATACAATGCTGGTCAACAAGGCCGTTGCCGCGGTGCTGCTGTCGGGGATCACCTTCTTCGTGGCTGGCCGCGTTGCCTCCGTGGTGATGCCTGAACAGAAGCTGGACCATGCGGCGATCAAAATCGCAACCGCGGCACCTGCGGCTGGCGCCGCGGCCGCGGCGGCTGTCGTCCCATTCGCCACGTTGATCGCCAGCGCTGATCCGGGCGTCGGCGCTGCCGCCTTCAAGGGCGCTGGCTGCATCGCCTGCCACACGGTTGCCGAAGGCGGCAAGGCGGGTGTCGGTCCGAACCTTTACGGTGTTGTCGGAGCCGCTCAGGGCAGTCGCGCTGGCTTTGCCTATTCCGAGGCGCTGAAGGGCAAGGGCGGCAAGTGGAGCTTCGACGAGCTCAACAAATGGATCGCCAAACCGGCCGCTTATGCGGCGGGCACCAAGATGTCCTTTGCCGGCCTGTCCGACGACAAGAAGCGCGCAGACCTGATTGCCTATCTGAACACGCTGCAGGCCACCCCGCTGCCGTTGAAATAATCGCTCAGGCGATGGAGATAGGAAAAGCCGGCAGACCCTCAGGGGCTGCCGGTTTTTTCATTCTGGCAGTTGGTCGTGATGCCACCGCCACAAAAACAGGAAGGCCGGTGCGGCTCTCCCCAGCCAGCACCGGCCCTGTTTGCCCTGTCGTCCGAGAAGGCTTGCCCGTTAGCCTTCCTTCGGCGCGAACGCGACGCACCAGCCGGTCGGCGCGATCGGGCTTGCCACGATCGCGCAGGCAGCTGGCGGTTGGAACTGGGCGCATTTGGAGCACATGGCACCGGCTTTTGGCGAGGCCTGGTACTGAACAAGGTCATGCGCGAGCTTGTCATCGGCCACTTGCATGCCGGGGGCAGTTGCCGCCTTGGCTGTGGTTGCGATGGCCGCTCCGGCGGCGACGAGCGCGAGGCCGGATTTCAATACCGCGCGGCGAGCGTTGTTGGTGTGATTTTCAGACATCTGGGAGCAGTCCTCCTGTTGGTAACTCCTCCTCGCAAATTGGATTGCGGGCGGAGAGTGCAATGTCCCGCAATCATGATATCGCGGCAATCTTGATATTTGAGGGCCTGACGCGAGCAAGGATGCTTCCCTGAAACGCGTGGCTGGTTTAGGGGAGGGGCGCATACCGCGATACGAAAAAGGAGCACGTCATGGCGTCCGATGAAGTGACCAGCGTCGATCTTGACCCGGGTGAGGTGGCCCTGGTGATCGGGGAGGAGGACGGGCAGATGTCGGTGCGGGTTGTCGCCGGCAGTGACGTGGCCCCGGAAGCGACGGAAATGCCAGCCGCGCAGGAAATCATCCTCGCCCTGGCGATGCGTCTGCTGAAAGACCCTGATTTCCACGACGATGTTCTCGACTGGTACTATGATCACCAGGATGAGGACGAGGAAGAGGAAGAAGAGGACGAGGAAGAAGGGGAGGAGTGATCCTCCGCTTTTCCTATGCTGATAACGAAAAGGCCGCATCGTGTGATGCGGCCTTTTTGCTGTCGTGCCCGGGCGTTCAATCCCCGCTCGCGGTTCCCATCTTCTCCGCCAATGCGGGCATGACCGCATGGCGGCGCGGCGAAATCATCCGCTGCAGCTTCTCCATGTAGAGATAAATCACCGGCGTGGTGTAGAGCGTGAGGATTTGGCTCAGTGCCAATCCGCCCACCATCGCATAGCCGAGCGGGCGGCGGAGCTCCGAGCCTGCACCGGTCGCCAGCATCAGCGGCAGTCCGCCGAGCAGGGCCGCCATGGTGGTCATGAGGATCGGGCGGAACCGCAGCAGACAGGCCTGTCTGATCGCGTCGAGCGGTGCCATGCCGTCCTTGCGCTCGGCGTTGATGGCGAAGTCCACCATCATGATGCCGTTCTTCTTAACGATGCCGATCAGCAACAGGATGCCGATCAGTGCGATCAGGGAGAACTCGGTCTTGAACAGCAACAGCGTCAGCAACGCGCCCACACCGGCTGAGAACACCGTGGAGAGAATGGTGATCGGCAGGATGTAGCTCTCATAGAGCACGCCCAGGATGATGTAGACCGAGATAAAGGCTGCCGCGATCAGATAAGGCTGGCTGGCGAACGAGGCCTGGGCGGCCTGCGCGGTGCCCTGGAAGGCGCTCACCAGACCGGAGGGCGTTCCGATTCGCGCCATCATCTCGTTGATCGCCGTCACCGCCTGACCGAGGGCAGCCCCTTCGGCGAGGTTGAACGAGAGCGTCACCGCCGGGAACTGGCTCTGATGGTTGATCGACAACGGTGCGACCGGCTTGGTGTCACGTTTGACAAACACCGAAAGCGGCACCGTGGCACCGGTCGCGGAACGGACATAGAGCTTGTCCAGCGTGTCCAGCTTGCCCTGGTATTCGGGCAGCACTTCCATGACCAAATGATACGAGTTCACCTGGGTGAAATACTGCGTCACCTGACGCTGCCCGAACGCGTCATAGAGCGTGTCGTCGATCACCTGCGGCTGCACGCCAAATCGAGCGGCCTGATCGCGGTCGATGGTGAGCGTCACGGTGGTGCCAGCAATCTGCTGGTCGGAGGCGACGTCACGCAGTACCGGCAATTTCCGCATTTCCGTCAGCATGCGCGGTGCCCAGGTGTTGAGCTCCTCGATATCGGCGTCTTGCAGGGTGAATTGGAACTGGGTGCGCGACAGGCGTCCGCCGACGTTCACATCCTGGCCTGCTTGCAGAGAGACCGTCGACCCAAGTGCGCGCGCCAGCTTCGGACGCAGTCGGGCGATGATCTGCTGCGATGAGGTGGTGCGCTCGTCGAAGGATTTCAGCGCGATATAGAAACGCCCGGTGTTCTGCGTCGTCCCGCTGCCTGCGCCGACGGAGGAGGAGAATGCGGCGATATCGGGGTCGGCCATCAGAATGTCGCCAACCGCGATCTGGCGACGCGCCGCCTCCTGGAAGGAGATATCCTGCGCCATATCGTGGGTGCCGATCAGCACGCCATTGTCCTGCTGGGGGAAGAAGCCCTTGGGGATGATGATGGCGAGATAGATCGTCAGCCCGACCGTCGCCAGGAAGGTCAACAGGGTGATGAAGCGGAATTTCAGCGCGAGATCGAGTGTGCGGCGATAGCCACCGATCATCGCCTCGAAGAAGCTCTCGATCACCCGATACAGCCAGCCATGGCGGCCTTCGTCGTGATGCAGGAAGCGCGAGCACATCATCGGCGTCAACGTCAGTGACACAATCGCCGACACGCCGACGGCAATCGAGACGGTGACAGCGAATTCGCGGAACAGACGGCCGACGATGCCGCCCATCAGCAACATCGGGATGAACACCGCGATCAGCGACATCGAGATCGAGACGATGGTGAACCCGATTTCGCCCGCCCCCTTATAGGCGGCCTCCATCGGCTTCATGCCCTCTTCGATGTGGCGGTAGATGTTCTCCAGCATGACGATGGCGTCGTCGACGACGAAGCCGACCGCGATGGTCAGCGCCATCAGCGAGAGATTGTCCAGGCTGTAGCCGAGCAGATACATCACCGCACAGGTGCCGATAAGCGCCACAGGAACGGTGATCGAGGGAATGATCGTCGCCCAGAAATTGCGCAGGAACAGGAAGATCACCATCACCACCAGGCCGATGGAGATCATCAGCGTGGTCTGCACCTCTTGCACAGAGGCGCGGATGGTCTGGGTGCGGTCGAGAATCTGGACGAGGTTGATGCTGGGCGGGATCGCGTTGCGCAGGCGCGGGATCGCCGCCTTGATCGCGTCAACGGTCTCGATGACGTTGGCACCGGGCTGCTTGAAGATGACCAACTGAATGCCGCGATGCTGGTTCTGCCACGCGGCCAGCCGGGCGTTTTCCGGCGCGTCGATGGCCGTGCCGATATCCGAAATGCGGATCGGTGCGCCATTGCGATAGGCGATCACCGCATTCTGATACTGCGCGGCCTTCACCATCTGGTCGTTGGCGTAGACGGCAAAATTCTGCTTGTCGCCGTCGATGGTGCCCTTGGGCGTGTTGACGGTGGAGGCGATGAGCATGTTGCGCACGTCTTCGAGCGTCAGACCCATCGCCGCCAAGCGCGCCGGGTCGACCTGCACGCGCACGGAGGGCTTCTGCTCGCCGCCGATCTGCACCTGGGAGACGCCGGAGATCTGCGAGATCTGCTGGGCGAGCACGGTGTCGGCATATTCATCGACATCGATCAGCGGCAGCGTGTCGGATTGGACTGCGAGAATATAGACCGGGCTGTCCGCCGGGTTGACCTTGCGGAATGTCGGCGGGGTCGGCAGCGTCCTGGGCAGCTGACCACCGGCGGCCTGGATGGCGGCTTGAACGTCAAGGGCTGCAGCGTCGATGTTGCGGTCGAGGTCGAATTGCAGAACGATCTGGGTGCCACCGGCAACCGAGATCGACGTCAGCTGGGTCACGCCGGAGATCTGGCTGAATTGCCGCTCCAGCGGGGCCGCAACGGCTGATGCCATCGTGTCCGGGCTTGCACCGGGGAAGGTGGACGAGACCTGAATGGTCGGGAAGTCAACGCGAGGCAGCGGGGCCACCGGCAACAACGGATAGGCCGCAAGTCCAACCAGCACAATCGCGGCCATCAGCAATGATGTCCCGATGGGGCGGCGAATGAACGGGGTGGAAATGCTCATGCCATTCGGTCCATTGCTGTCAACGCGTTTGCTGAAACTGGATCAGGTCACTTTCTGAAGCGATCACGAGCCGTTGCTGCCCGGGTAGCTGACTTTCGCACCCGGCCGCAGCCGCGAATGACCGGACAGCACGACAATGTCGCCATCGGCCACCCCTTTGGAGATGGCGGCAACGCTGCCATTGTCTAGGGCCACGTCCACCGACGCGATGCTGACGGTGTTGTCAGGTTTGACCTGATAGACGAACAGCCCGTTTGGGCCATGCTGGATCGCCGCACTCGGGAGTGTCAGCGCATTGGATTGCACGGCCACCTGCAGGCGGGCATTGACGAACTGGCCGGGCCACAGCTTGAGGTCTTGGTTCGGGAAGATCGCCTTGACCTTGATCGTGCCGGTGGTGGCGTCGATGCTGTTGTCGATGGTCAGCAGCGTGCCATCGGCCAGCGTTGCTTTGTCGTCCGCCGAATTGGCGCTCACCTTCGGCTTGCCCTGCGCCATCGCACTGGCAATCGCCGGAAGCTTGTCCTGCGGCAATGAGAAAGTCACGCTGATCGGTTGGATCTGGCTGACCGCGACAATGCCCGGATTGGTTGCGTCGGCGGCACGGATGAAGCTGCCCGGATCGCTCAGCCGCAACCCGACACGACCGTCGAACGGGGCGGTGATGCGGGTGAAATCGACATTGAGCTGGGCGGCGGCAATGGCTGCGTCATCACTGTGGTTTGCGGCATCAAGCTGCGCCACCAGACTGCGTTGCGTGTCCACCTGCTGTTGGGCGGCATATTGGTTGGCGGCGAGTTGAGAGTAGCGGTCAAGGTCGCGCTTCGCGTTGGCAAGGCTTGCTGAATCGGCGGCCTTTTTGGCCAAGGCGGCGTCCAGCAGCGCCTGATAGGGGCGTGGGTCCAACTGTGCGAGCAGATCACCGGCCTTGACCATGGTGCCTTCGACGAAGTTCACCCGGTCGAGCGTGCCGTCCACACGTGGATGCAGCACCACATTGTTCAGCGCCGAGACGACTCCCAGTCCCTGCAGCATTACAGGCACATCCTGCCGTGTCGGCTTGGCGACGGTGATCGGAATGCTGGCGGCGTCACCGCTAGGTGACTGCGCATGGGCCGAGAACGCCGTGAGCGTGGCCAGAATGCTCCAAAACAATCGATTGTATCGCATCGACATGTCACCCCACTCACCGCATTCGCTCAGCCTATAGCCTTTGCAGGAGATGGAGACCAGATCGTGGGTGCAAGAGGCAAGTATACTTTTTTTCACTGGAATCGTTTGCTGCACTGCACCTGAATTGCAGAATCAATTGCGGCTTACGGCCACCGGCAGGCTCAACCTGTTTGTCGCCAGCGAAATGTCTTCGGCAAACAGCCACAGACCCGCCAAAATACCCGGCAAGACGGCGTGAACCCAGAGCAGTGGGATCATCGACGGCGACTTCACGGCGAGGTTGGTCAGCGCCAAACCGAGTGCCAGCAATCCGACAACGATCAGCACGGCCATCAGCGGACGCAGAATTCCGCCATGCCGATGGAACCG
>CAITEF010000429.1 GCA_903891315.1 uncultured Rhodospirillales bacterium
TGACCTGCCACAGAATGCCGAACGGAGAAGCCCCCAAAATTCGGGCGGCCTCCTCAATCCGAGCGTCGTAACGCTGCAACACGCTGACCAGCGTGCCAATCACGTAGGGGGCGACGGCAAAACTATGGGCGATGGCGAGGCCAGCGAAACTGTCCTGCACATACCATCCGGTAGCGGCACCCACCGCGTAATACGTCTCCAGCAGAGAGACGCCGATGACCAAGGCGGGGATCTGCAATGGCGCTTGCAGAACAGCGAGAATGAAGCTCTTGCCTGGAACCCGACCGCGCACGAGGCCCAGAGCGGCTGGGATACCAATCAGCGAGGAGATTGCTGCCGCAGTCACGCCCAGGACAACCGATGTCTGCAGCGCCGCCCAATAATGCGGCTTGATGTTGAAATAGGCGGCGATGCCGAGGTGTTTCGGCGGGATCGCGACATAAGCTTTCGCGGCATCGTCAAGCGAGCCAATTCCGATGACGACCACCGGGCCCAATAGCAGGAGGAAGACGCCGAACAGCCAAACAATGGCTGCGAGCTTTGCCGTAAGCCGGGTCATGTCACCACCGCCACCCGCGACCGGGCCATCACGGCCCCAGCGGCGAAGTTGAGCAGCAACACGACAGCGAGCAGCAACGCCGAAAGCGCCGCCCCCATGCCGTAGCCGTTCTCCAGCATCACGGTCCGCTGTATCAAAACTGGCAGCGTGATCACGCGTCCTGCACCGATAAGCGCCGTCGATGAAAACCCGCCCATATTGACGTTGAACAGGATCAGTGCGGCGGCCAGCAATCCAGGCGCACAGAGCGGCAGCAACACCTGCCACAGCACGCCAAACGCCGAGGCGCCATGGATGGCGGCCACCTCCTCCAACGCACGTGGGACGGTGGCGACCATGCTGTACGACAGCAGCACCGCATAGCTGAACGTGTAATAGACGAGGCCAAGCACCACGCCCCAACGTGTGCCGAGGAAGGGAAGGGGTGCGTCGATCAAGCCGAGATGCAGCAGGGCTTGGTTGAACGGCCCGTTGGCCGAGAAGATCAACAACAGGCCCAGCACCTTCACCACGATGGTGACGAAGGACGACGCCACAACGGCGGACAGCAACGCCGTCGAGAGCGCACCGCGCATACGGGCGAGCAGATAGCCCGTTGGGAAGGCGGCCAGAAGGGTGAGGAATGTGGCCAATGCGGACAACCAGATCGATAGCCCGAGCGAGCGGATCGTATAGTCGTCGGTGACAGCGGTGACGAAATTGCTCAGCGAAAATGCATCGGCCGACTGCCCGCCGCCGAGGTCTTCATGCAAGGCCGCGCCGAGGAACAGCGTCTGCGATGCAATCAGCATGATGCTGGTCAGGATCAAGGCTGGCAGCAGGGCCAAAGTCCAGTTGTTGCGAGCCATCAGGCGGCTGCCAACACTTGCGCCACCAAATCCTCTGGGCGGATTGGGACGGATTGAACCCGGACGCCAAACGGCGCGAGGGCGTGCTCGACAGCCGAGGCAATGGCGGCGGCCACCGGGATGACGCCAGCTTCGCCCGCGCCCTTCATCCCCAGCGGATTGTTCGGTGATGGCGTCTCGATGACGTGCAACTCGATATTCGAAATATCGGCGGCGCGGGGCACCGCATAGTCCATGAACGTGCTGGATTGCGGCTGACCCTGGTTGTCGTGGACCATATGCTCATGCAGCGCATTGCCGATCCCGTGCACAATCCCGCCGATGAACTGCCCGGCGGCCATGGTGGGATTGACCAGCCGACCGCTGTCATGGACGGCGACGTAGCGCAGAATCTGCACCAGCCCGGTCTCGGGATCGACTTCGACTTCCACGGCGTGGAACGCATTGGCGTAGGCGAGCTTGTCGATCCGCACATTCTCCTCGGCATTCAGGCCGGGTGTGGCGGTGGCGGGGAAGTCGTAGCCAGGCAGGCCACGCAAGATAGCGGCAACCTCGCCAAGCTCCATCCCCATGCCGACCACGCCGTCGACATGGACACGACCATTGGTGATGGTGAGATCGTCTGGGGACACTTCCAGCCGTTCGCCCACCACAGCGAGCGCCTTGGCGCGGACGTTCTGGGCTGCGAGCAGAATGGAAGACCCGGCGGTGATGGTCTGACGGCTGGCATAGCCGCCCAGGCCTAAAATCGCATGGGCGGTGTCGCCAGTGATGACATCCACGCGCTCCATCGGAACGCCCAGCGTGCCGGCGGCGATCTGCGCCATCGCGGTCTTCAGGCCCTGGCCCATGGCGAGCGCGCCGGTGGCGATTGTCACGCGACCACTTGCATTGACCCGGACCAGCCCTGACTCGAACGGCCCACGGCCAGTGCCTTTTACGGCATGCGCGATTCCGATGCCGATATGGCGGCCCGCTTGGCGCGCGGCGGCTTGTCGCTGTTCAAAACCATCATAATCGATGGCGGCGAGGCCGATTGCCTGACAGCGCGGATAATCCCCACTGTCAAGCGTGATCCGCGATCCCGCGCGGGTGCGCATCGGCGTCTCGTATGGCATCTCGCTGGCCGTGACGATGTTGCGGCGGCGGATCTCGGCACGGTCGAGGCCGAGACCCGCAGCGGCGACGTCCAAGAGTCGTTCCAGTGCGAAACAGCCTTGCGGGTAGCCTGCACCGCGGATCGGAATGACCGGGACGAGGTTGGTGCGGACGACGCTGACAGCGAGCCGGTAATGCGGCACCCGATATGCGCCCGGCAATGAGACGGCGGAGTTGAACGGGACGTTGATGCTGTGCGGCGCATAGGCACCCTGATCGTGCAGCATCGTGCCGCGAACCGCCAGGATGCGGCCTTCCTGGTCGGTGGCGAGTTCGATGTCCCAGTGCTGAGTCCGCTCTTGGATCGCACTGAGCAGATGCTCGCGGCGGTCTTCGACCCATTTGACCGGTCGACCGAGCAGTCGAGCCGCTGCGGCGACGGCGATCTCCTCCGGATAGACCATATATTTGACGCCAAAGGCGCCGCCGACATCGGGTGCTATGACGCGAACATGGGCGTCTGCCAGTCCGAGCAGGCTCGCAATGGTGCTGCGAACCTCGTGCGACATCTGCGTGGAGGACCAGACGGTGAGGTCTTCGGTTGCCGGATCAAAGCGCGCGAGCACACCACGCGTCTCCATCGGCACGCCACAGCCACGATGCTGATCGAGCTGAGCAGTGAAGACATGCGGCGCGGTGGCGAAGATCCGGTCTGGATCGCCGTAGGCCACGTCAAACCGCTTGAAGATGTTGCCGACGGAGATCGCGCCCCCTTGGCCGATGCACGCCTGTGGCGCATCCGGCGTGATCGCTTGGCGTGCACGGACGACAGGTGGGAGAGCCTCCTCATCGACGAGGATGGCTTCCGCGCCGTCCTCGGCGGCATGGCGCGTGGTGGCAACCACCATCGCGATGACTTCACCAACATAGAGCGTCTCGGACGCCGCCATCACGGGTGGCATCACCTCTGGCGGCAATTGGCCAGCGGGAAAGGCGATTGGCAGGACAGACGAGGTCAGGTGCGAATTCAGGTCGGCAGCGGTGAGGACGGCGACAACACCAGGGATTGCGCGTGCGGCAGTGGCATCAATCGAGCGGATCAACGCGTGGGCGTTCTGGCTGCGCAAGAATACGGCGTGCAGCGCTCCAGACATGGGAATGTCGTCGAGGAAGCGGCCTTGCCCCAAAAGAAGGGCTTGGTCCTCGAGGCGAGGAACTGGCTGCCCGAACAGCCACTGACCGTCACCCGTCATGTCTGCGGTTGGTATCAACCTCGTTGTGTCAGGCAATCAATCGCTCCCCCGTCTTGCCGAATTCTCAAAGCCGCCTGAAATAATTTTCTCCAAGTCGCAGACTCCCAGGCGATGCCGGAGCAAGTTCGGTGCCATACGAAGATCAGAATGTCGTATCCCTGGAGCGCTCCGATGTGCGTCGATTTTGGTCTGTTGCATGCACATTTTTTCTTCTTGCATGCAAAATTTGCACAAAGTATGTGCAGATGATGTTTCGCAACGAGTGGATAGAGCACCTTGAAAGACATCAACGCATCAGGAACCCACGCAGACCGCGTGGTCATCGACCTCAAGGAACGCATTTTTTCTGGGCAATTGCCGCCGGGTCATCGGCTCGACGAGCAGGATTTGGCGGATTATTACACCGTCTCGCGCACTCCGGTGCGAGAGGCGTTGCGCCAGTTGGCGGCGGCGGGGTTGGTGCTGATGCGTGGGCGGCAGGGCGCGATTGTCGCCTGGCTCACCGTGAAACGATTGATTGAAATCTGGCAGGTGCTCGCGGATCTCGAAGGTCTTTCGGCACGGCTGGCGGCACGACGGGCCACACCTGGGTTGATCACCCAGTTGCAGCAAGCCCATCTGCGGCTGGTTGAAGTGGTCGCGGACCGTGATTTTTTGACGTTTGCAGAGGTCAATGCGGATTTTCACGGCCTGATCTACGAGGCCAGCCAAAATCAATTTCTGATCGAAAACGTCCGTGAACTGCGGCAGCGCACGGCGATTTATGCCGGGCACATCACACAGCAACCGGGTCGCTTCAACGATACCTTGGTGGAGCATCAAGCCGTGCTTGACGCAATCATCGCCCATGATGGCGACGCGGCGGATCGGGCGATGCGGAAGCATCTCGACATGCTCGGAGACAGTTTCGCGGATTTCCTCGCAGGTCTGCCCGCCGTGATGTTGCAGGAGCCGGTGGCCGTCTGATTCGGTGGCACGGGACGTGCGTAGAGATTTGTGCATGCAAGATGGAGGGTCTTGTGCACATCGCAAATCGTCGTTCCATACTGAAATCTGGCCTCGCAACGCTCGCCGTCGCGTCAACTCTATCGACGCCTGCGATCTCGCAAGGGCTTAAGAAAGTCACCTTCGTCACGTCTTGGTCACCGGAGGGGGCCAATTTCTACGCATGGCTGGCGAAGTCTCGCGGGTTCTGGAAGGCCCGAGGCTTGGACGTGGAGGTGTTGCGCGGCTCCGGCTCTGGAATGGCGGTCCAGTCGGTCGGCAGCAGTCCCGACAAGTTCCAATTCGGCATGGGCTCCACGCCGACGCTGGTGCTGCAGATGGCCAAGGGGCTGAAACTTTCCTGCATCGGCATGGTCAATTACGACGCCAATATGGGCGTGGGTGTGAATGCCAACGGCCCGATCAAGACCGTACAGCAACTCGCAGGGACGAAATGGGGCTGCACCCCGAGTTCCGGCGAATTTCCGTTCTTGCCGCTCTTCGCCCAAAAGGCCGGTTTTGACTATAATGGTGTGACGATTCAGCAGGTTGCGGGAAATGTCCGCGAAAGCCTGTTGTTGCGCGGTCAAGTGGATGCGGTCTCGGCCTCGGCATCGACCGCATTGGCAGCGTTGGTGCCGCAGGGTTTCGACATGCGGTTCTTTCTCTTCCGCACGCTCGGGATCAAGTTTTACGGCCAGGCACTCATCACCCAGTCGGAGCGCTTGAAGTCCGATCCGGGGCTGTGTGAGGCGATAGCCGATGGGGCGATGGAGGGTGTGAAATACACCATCACCAATCCGGAGGACACGCTCGCCGAGATGGCGATGGTGCATCCCGATATCGTGTTGACCGAGGTCGGTCGGAAGTCGCTCCCGGTGGGCTTCGGTGTGGCGCAAGCCTTCACCGTCATGCCGGAGCTGATTGAGCACGGTATTGGCTATGCCGACACCAAGAGCCTGCAGGACTCCATCGACCTGATCATGAAATACGTCGCAGCTCCGGGCGACGTGGCACCCGTTGCCGAGGAAATGCTCACCAATCGTTTTGTTGGCAAGCTGACGATCACCAAGGCACAGGCCGACGCCGCTCGGAAATGGGCTGAGCCTTACACGAAGTCGATGGTTTGATGCTTGATATGGCAGCAGAACCGGCTGGTCGCTTTATTGAGGCCAGCCAAATTGCCAAGATCTACGAGACCGGCGGCGGCGTGGTGGAAGCGCTGTCGTCGATCTCGTTCGATTGTGCGCAAGGTGACTTCCTGTCGCTGTTGGGCCCGAGCGGGTGCGGCAAAAGCACGCTGTTGATGATCATGGCGGGCCTAGAGCCTGCTACGGACGGTCGAGCATCGGTCGCTGGTGAGGTCGTGATGTCGCCGCGTGCCGATGTCGGCGTCGTGTTTCAGGACCCGACGCTGCTGCCTTGGCGGACGACATTGGAGAATGTGCTGTTTCCCATCGAGATGATGCGACTTCGCCGGTCGCTTTACCGCGACCGCGCGGTGGCATTGCTGGAGGAAGTCGGGCTCGGGAAATTCCTCACCAAGCGCCCGCATGAACTGTCTGGCGGCATGCGTCAGCGCGTGGCGATCTGCCGTGCTCTCGTGCATGAGCCGAAAATTCTGCTGATGGATGAGCCGTTCTCGGCGCTGGACGCGATCACGCGCGATCAGATGAATGCGCTGCTGCTCGATTTGCTGATCCGGCACGCGAAGACAGTGCTGTTTGTGACGCACAGCATCAGAGAGGCGGTGATGCTGTCGGACCGGATTCTTGTGATGGGCGGCAGGCCCGGCAGAATCGTGGCCACCGAGCCCGTCCCCTTCGCGCGACCGCGGGCTCCAGAGTTGGAGGACACCGCCGAGTTCGTGGCACTCGTAGCCCGCCTCCGCAACGCGATTGAGCATTCCTATGGCGGGCATCGTGCCGGAGGGGGCGCATGACCACGGCGAGTTTGCAGACCCCAAAGGTGGCGGCCATGCAGAAGCGTCCCTCTGCACGACATCAGATGTTGGTCCGGCAGGCACGAATCGTGCTGATGCCGCTTGCCTGCGCCTTCCTGATGCTGGTGTTTTGGGAAGCCTATGTCCGCATCTCGCATGTGCCGGCGGTGATCCTGCCCGGACCGCTGGTCGTTCTGGCCACGATGGCAGAGATCTATCCGACGCTGTTGCTACAGGCGGTGCCGACGACCATTGAATCCACGATCGGCTTTCTGATCTCGTGCAGTCTTGGGATCGTGTTGGCGGTTCTGCTTTGTTACTCCCGCATCTGGCGGGAAGCGGTCTACCCCAATTTGGTGCTGATCCAGATTATCCCCAAGATTGCGCTGGCACCGCTGTTTATCCTCTGGTTTGGCCTTGGCGCGGAAAGCCGTCTCGCCTTCTCGGTGTTTATCAGCGTCTTCCCGATCATCGTCTCGACTTATGAGGGGCTGACCAATGTCGACCCCAATCTGCTGAGGCTCTGTCGTGCCTGTCAGGCGCAGGAGTGGCAGGTGTTTTTGTCGGTGCGGGTTCCGAGCGCGCTGCCGTTTATCTTCAGCGGCATGAAAGTGTCGATCACGCTGGCCATTATCGGCGTCGTGATCGGCGAGTTCATCACGGCCCAAGCCGGTCTGGGCTACTTGATTGTCGCATCCTCCGCACGTTCGGACACGCCGGTGGCGCTGGCGGCAGTGGTGGTGCTCTGTGGCGCTGGCCTTCTGCTCTACGGGATCGTCACTGGCCTGCAATCCATCGTCAACGAACGCTACAGCCGTGGAGGGTCGCGATGACGATTGATCACGCCGCTTTCATGCGGGAGGTGCCGCCGCTGACGCAGATGCGGGACTTGCTCGCCGATTCCGATCTGCCGATTGCGCGCTCCCTGGCACAGCTTGAGGCGATGATCCGGCGGGACCTTGATATGGTTCGCTACCCGATCCGGTCTTGGGTTTTGCCGAAGACCGCGCCTGACGGCAGTCGCGCTTACGATGCTCTGATCGTCGGCGGTGGGCAGAGTGGCCTCTCGGCCGCGTTCGGACTGAAACGCTCCAGGGTCGACCATATTCTGGTGATCGATGAAAAGCCTGCGGGGCAGGAGGGGCCTTGGGGCACCTATGGCCGGATGCGAACGCTGCGCTCGGAAAAATTCGTGGGCGGCATGGATCTGGGCATTCCCAATCTGTCGATCCGTGCCTGGTTCGAGGCGCAGTACGGGCTGAGTGCTTGGGACGCGATGGACAAGCTGCCGAAGCAGCTTTGGCATCGCTATCTCAGTTGGTATCGCCGCGTGCTCGATCTGCCGGTGCGCAACAATTGCCGCCTGATTGATTTTCGCCCTGCCGAGGATGGGCTGATTGCCATCGATGTCGAGAAGGATGGCGTGCCGGAGACACTCTGGTGTCGCAAACTTGTCTTTGCGACGGGAATAGATGGCAACGGCACTCCCAACGTGCTGCCGTTCATTCAGTCCCTGCCCGCCGATCGCTGGGCGCACACCCACGACATGATCGACTTTGCAAAGCTGCGCGGCAAAAAGGTTGGTGTGCTGGGCGGCGCCGCATCGGCGTTCGACAATGCCGCGATGGCGGCCGAGATGGGTGCCGATGAGGTGCATCTGTTCCATCGGCGGACGGATCTCAATCCGGCGAACCCCGTTGCTTGGGGCCAATTCAACGGATTTCTTGCGCATTTCGCCGATCTCGACATCGCGCAACGCTGGCGGTTCATCAATCACATCCACAGCTTCAAACCCGCGCCGCCTGCGGAGACGATGGCGCGGGTGAAGAGCCTTTCGAACGTGATCCGGCATGGCGGTTACACATGGACCGATGCGCGTTTGGATGACGAGAAAGTTATCATCGAAGCGACAGACGGCACGCACGCGTTCGACTTCGTCATCCTCGGCACGGGCTATATTCTCGACGTGGCCGTGCGCCGCGAGTTTCAGCCGCATCTGGACCTGATCGCGCTGTGGAGCGACGTCTACACACCGCCGCCGGGCGAGCAAAACGACAACCTCGCCCGCGCGACCTATCTCGGTGCCTCGTTTGAGATGCAGGAGAAGGTGAAGGGCACCGCACCCTGGCTCAACTCGATCTTCAACTTCAGCCGAGGCGCGCAACTCAGTATGGGCACGATGGCGATTGGGCTGAGCGGCATCAAATTCGGCGCGCCGCGCCTGGTCCACGGCGTGTGCCAGCAGCTGTTTTGCGAAGACGTGGCCCTCTACGAGGCCGGAATGAAGAAATGGCAGACAAGCGGTGCCACCACCGACGAATGAAAGGAAAAGACCAATGGCTCAACCGTTGAACTTGTCCCGTATGTGGAAAGACATGCTGGATCTCTGCAATCTCAAGCCGACCGAACATGTCGCCGTGCTGACGCGGGTGGGGGCACCTTCGTCTTACGCCAAGAACGCTGTCTGGGCGGCGGAGGCGGCTGCGGCGAGTGTGACCTATCTGGAAGTGCCCGACCCGTCCTCCCTGCCGCCCACGGCACTCGCGGCCATTGCCAAAAGCGACTTATTGATCGATCTCGCCTTCAGCCACGACCAGCGTGTGTTCAAGACCCTGAAAGACGGGCTGCGGGTTCTGGTGGCACTTGAGCCGCCGGAGATTCTGGCGCGGATGTTCCCGACCCAGGAAGATCGTCGTCGCTGCCTCGCTGCCAAGCACCGTCTGGGCTACGCCAACACGATGCATGTCGTCTCCGACGCAGGCACCGATTTTACGGTCTCGCTGGGCGATTTCGCGTCGAAATGCCAGTACGGTTTTGCCGATGAGCCCGGTCGCTGGGATCAATGGCCGGGCGCGTTCGTGACCACCTATCCCAATGACGGCAGCGCCAACGGCACCGTGGTGCTGGATCGTGGTGACATGCTGTTCCCGATGAAAAATTATCTGCACGGGCAGGTCTGTCTGACCGTCAAAGACGGCTTCATAACCAATATCGAAGGCGGTCTTGACGCTGATTTCCTCAAGGACGTCTTCGAATCCTACAATGACCCCAACGTCTATGCGATCTCGCATCTCGGCTGGGGGTTGTCCGCGAATGGGCGCTGGAACAGCCTTGGCTTCTACGACAAGGCGGGGACTGAAGGGCAAGATGGCCGCGCCTTCTACGGCAATTTCTTGTTCTCGACCGGGCCGAACACCAGTGCTGGCGGCACGCGCGCGACACCGTGCCATATAGACATCCCGATGCGGAATTGCTCGGTCTTCCTCGACAATCAGGCCATCGTGCTGAAGGGCGAGATCATGCCGGACGATCAGCGGGTTCCGATGCCTACGACACTGGCGGCGGAGTAGGGGGCTTGGCAGGCTCGCTTGCAGGACGCGTCGCCATCATCACTGGAGCCAGCCGGGGTCTGGGACGCGTGATGGCGATCGCCCTTGCTGCTGAGGGGGTGAAGGTGATCGCAACCGCCGGAAGGCCCAGCGCGGATCTGGACTCTTTGGCGGCGGTGCATCCCGGCTTGATCCATCCCCGTGTCTCCGACGCTTCCGATGAAGCGGCGTGCCAAGCACTTGTGGCGGAGGCGCAATCGACGTTTGGCTGCCTGGATATCGTCGTCTCCAATGCTGGTCTGGGCATGATCCATGTGAAGCCTGACTACCGCACTGCGCCGGTTCGTTTCTGGGAGACGACTTCGGAGCAGTGGGAGCGGGCGGTGGCGCTCAATCTTCTTGGCCCGTTCTATCTCGCGGCAGCGGCGGTTCCCGGCATGATCCGTTCTGGATGGGGGCGGATCGTCAATGTCGGGACCGGGCATGGCACGATGGTTCGCGCGCATTACTCGCCCTATGGCCCGTCCAAGGCGGGGCTTGAGGCGGCAACGGTGATTTGGGCGAAGGATCTGGCGGGCACTGGTGTGACAGTCAATGCGCTGCTTCCCGGCGGTGCCACCGATACGGCACTCATGCCGCCGGATCTGCGCAATCAGCCGGACAATGGCTTGCTCAATCCCTCGATCATGGCTGCCCCCATCACCTGGCTTGCGAGCCGGGATGCTGACGGCTTTACCGGCATGCGCATCGTCGCCCGCCGCTGGCCGCAGGGGCTCGAGGCGGCGGCTACCGATGCCGGTTGGGGCCCAGGGGGCCAGCCTCCGGGCAGCGACGCGTCGACCTGACAGGGAACACACTGCCATGACTTTGTTGCCGAAGGCGTTTGCGCCATTTCATCATCCATCGACAGGCCGTTCGCGATTTGTCGCTGGAAAAGGCATCAAGCTGCATGTGGAAGCACATGGGCCATCGGACGGTCGGCCCGTGCTGTTCCTGCACGGTCTCGGTTGGGATCACACGCTTTGGGGACCGATGCTGCCGGCTTTCACGGCGGCCGGGTATCGGGTGATCCTTGGTGACACGCGTGGGCATGGGCGGAGTGACAAACCGGAAGGCCCTTACAGCATCGCGCTTTTTGCCGAAGACTGGGATGCCGCCATTGCGGAGTTGGGCCTCAATCGACCTGCAATCATTGGATTTTCGCAAGGCGGCATGATCGCGCAGGCATTGGCGGTGAAAGACCCGAACCGCTTTGCGGCCCTGGCACTTGTGGGTACAACCTGCCGCGCCTCCGCTGCGGGGCGGGAGAAGATGCTAGAGCGGATCGAAGCAGCGCGTCGCGACGGTGCCGAGGCATCGGCCAGGGTTGCAGGTAAATCGATCTTCCATCCCGATTTTATCGCCACGAATCCAGAGTATTTCGAGCAATTCGTCGCGTGGCGGGCCGCGATGCCGCAGGAGCCAATCCTCGCGGCGACCACGGCCGGGTTCGGCTTCGATGTGACCGAGGGGCTGAAGCATATCACGGTGCCGACCCTGGTCGTTGCCGGGACGGACGACACGCTCATTCCGCTCGCATCAGCTCGACTGCCGGCAGAACATCTGCCTGCGGCGACGTTGATCGAAATCGGCGGCACTGGCCATTTGATGCCGGTCGAAGCGCCTGAAGCGCTGTTGGAGGTATTGTTGCCGTATATGGCGACGCAGTACCCCGCGTAACTCCGGGCATCCACACAACGCGTCACTTCATCCCGGTGATCGAGGTCGCCAGCGCGCGCGGGTCGCGGGTCGGCCAGCGACCGGATTCGACTTGGGCGATGAAGTCGCCAACGATGTCGTTGAACATCAGCGGAGCCTCCAGATTGATGGTATGACCGCAATTCGGCATCACCGACAGCGCAGCGGAGGGAATCGTCCGCTTCATCAGAAGCGCTGGTGCCAGACAAGACCAGTCCTCGTCGCCGGTCAGGATCAGCGTGGGCACGGTGAGCGCGGCCATCTCGGCGGTCAGGTGATAGAGCGAAGGCCGCTCTTTCTGGCAGCCAAGCTGGGTGTTGGCCGAGCCGAGGGCAGAGTGTTCGGCGAGTTGCTGCTTGAAGATGGCAAAGCCACGCGGGTCTTTCGCCTCGAACTGCACGCGGGTCGGGCCATAGGCGTAGCGCGCGGCGAAAGGGGCCATGCCTTCGGACAAAAGAGCGGCGACAATTGAATCCGCCTCGGCACGGAACTGCTCACGCTTCTCCGGCTCTGCCCCGTAACCGGCTCCGGCGACGCAAAGCGACAAGGCGCGCTCGGGATGCCGAAAGCCGAAATGCAGCGTGGCGAACCCGCCCATCGACAGGCCGCACACATGTGCCTTTTCGATGCCGAGATGGTCGAGCACCGATTTGATGTCGTCGGCGGCCCGCGCCTGGCTGTAGGAACTTGCGTGCTCAGGCACATCCGACGGCGGATAGCCGCGCGCGCCGTAGGTGATCGCGCGGTAACGACGGCCGAAATGCTGCATCTGGGCTTCCCAGCTGCGATGGTCGCCCGCGAATTCATGCACGAAGATCAGCGGCGCGCCGCTGCCGACCTCTTCGTAATACAGGCGAACACCGTCATCGGTTGTGGCGTAGGGCATTGGTTTTCCTCCCGTTCAACCGGCGAACAGCCGGGCAAGCGCTGGTGATATTCCAATCATGGACTTCGCGCCGGGCCTGCGGAAGGTCCCGGCAGTGGCTTTGCGTGGATTGAGGGCGGCCAGCACTTCGGCCTGCTTCACCGCCGCTGCCACGCCATCGACCAAGGGCACACGGACGCGGTCGGCGATCTCGGCGGCAACACCGGCCAGCGGCGCGCCGCCCAGGATGCAGACATCGGCACCTGCCGCAATCGCACGCTCGGTGAGGGAGAGAATGCGCTCCGCCTTCTCGGCCGCAACGTTGATGATCGCCGAGAATGGCTCATCAAGGCAGAACACCCCCGCACAACGCCCGGCGAGGCCGTTATAATCGACGCATTCCTGATACCAGGGCTCCAGCGCCACTGCGAAGGTGAGGATGGCGAAGCGGCGGCCGAGCATGCAGGCGGTCAGCATCGCCGCCTCCGCCATGCCGACCACCGGGATCGACAACAATTCACGCGCCCCGCCCAGGCCGGGATCACCGAAGGCTGCGACAACCACAGCGTCCATGCCGTCGGCATGTTCGGCGAGCATCTCCAACGTCGCCACACCGCCCAGCACTGCCTCGGCCCGTGTGGCGATATATTCCGGCCCGGTGCGGGCGGTGACGGCGGTAATCTCGGTGCCGGGCGATGCGGCGGCGCGGGCGGTGGCGGCGATCCGGTCGGTGACCGCCTGCGTCGTGTTCGGATTGGCGACGAGCAGCCTCATTCGCTGCCGCCCTCGGTGCCGAGCATGGCGCGCAACTGGCTGGAAAGTGCGGCGAACGCATCGCTGCGTGGGTCGCGCGGGCGAGGCAGATCGACGGGCACGGTGGCCGCCAATTGGCCAGGGCGTGGGGTGAAGACCAGGATGCGGTCTGCGAGATAAACCGCCTCATCGATGGAATGTGTGACGAACAGCACAGTGGTGCGCTCGCGTGCCCAGATGTCGAGCAACTCGTTCTGCAAATGCCCGCGCGTCTGCGCGTCGAGCGCGCCGAACGGCTCGTCCATCAGCAAGGCACGCGGACGGGTGGTCAGCGCACGCGCGATGCCGACACGTTGGCGCATGCCGCCGGACAGTTCGTGCGGATAGCGCGATACGAAGCCGGACAGGCCGGTGACTTCCAACATCTCCGCCGCCCGCGCCAGCCGCTCTGCCTTTGCCACGCCGCGCGCCTTCATGTTGAATTCAACGTTTTGCTGCACGGTCATCCAAGGGAACAACCCGTGATCCTGGAAGACGATGGAGGTGGCGGGTGACGGCCCGTCCAATTCGCGTCCCGCCACCACGATCTGCCCGGTGGTGGGGGCTTCGAGGCCCGCGATCATTTGCAATAGCGTGCTCTTGCCGCAGCCGGACAGGCCGAGCAGGCAGACGAACTCGCCCTCGTCACATCCAACCGAAATGCCGCGCAACGCCTCCACCGCACCGGTGCGGCCTTGATAGGTCTTGCCGACATCCAGGCATTCGATGAAACGCGCGCTCATTGTGCGGCCGCCGTCAGGCCCTCCTGCCAGGAGCACACCAGCGCCCGGATGCGCTGCACCCCCCAATCTCCCAACAGCCCCACCCCGCCGATGACGATGATGCCCGCGAAAATCAGCTCGGGGCGGAAGGTCATCTGCGCATTGAGGATCATGTAGCCGAGCCCTGATTTCACCGCGATCATCTCCGCCGTCACCACCGTCAGCCACCCACCGCCGACGGCAAGACGCAGGCCGGTGAA
>CAITEF010000430.1 GCA_903891315.1 uncultured Rhodospirillales bacterium
ATTCTGAAGGAGTTCATGGTCCGCAACACCTATATCTATCCGCCTGAACCCTCGATGCGGATCATCTCGGACATCTTTGGCTACACCAGCCGCGAGATGCCCAAGTTCAACTCCATCTCCATCTCTGGCTATCACATGCAGGAAGCCGGCGCGACCCAGGTGCAGGAACTGGCCTTCACCATTGCTGATGGGCAGGAATATGTGAAATACGGCGTGGCGAGCGGCCTGGACATTGACAAGTTCGCCGGGCGCCTGAGCTTCTTCTTCGCCATCGGCATGAACTTCTTCATGGAAGTGGCCAAGCTGCGCGCCGCCCGCGTGCTGTGGCACCGGGTGATGACCAACCTTGGCGCCAAGGATGAGCGGAGCAAGATGCTGCGCACCCACTGCCAGACCAGCGGCGTTAGCCTGCAGGAGCAGGACCCCTACAACAACGTCATCCGCACCACGATCGAGGCGATGGCGGCGATGCTGGGTGGCACGCAGAGTCTGCACACCAATGCGCTGGACGAAGCCATCGCGCTGCCCACCGATTTCTCGGCGCGCATCGCCCGCAACACCCAGATCGTCATTCAGGAAGAGACCGGCATGTGCAATGTCGTCGATCCGCTGGGTGGCAGCTATTACATTGAATCGCTGACGCAATCGCTGGTCGATCAGGCCTGGGAGATCATCGAGCGCGTTGAGGCTGATGGCGGCATGGCCAAGGCCGTGGCCGCTGGCTGGCCCAAGGCGATGATCGAGGAAGCGGCCGCTGGCCGTCAGGCCCGCGTCGACAAGGGCGAGGACGTCATCGTTGGCGTCAACAAATATCGCCTTGCCACCGAAGACCACCTGGAAACGCTGGACATCGACAACCACGCCGTGAGGGAGGGACAGATTGCCCGCCTGAAGACCACCCGTGCCAACCGCGACGAGGCCAAGTGCCGCGCCGCCCTGGCCGCGTTGACGGAAGGCGCGAAGGGCAACGGCAATCTGCTGGAGCTGGCCGTGGAGGCCGCGCGCCACCGTGCCACGCTGGGCGAGATCTCCGATGCGATGGAGACCGTGTTCGGCCGCTATGGCACGCAGCCGGTGCCGGTGAAGGGCGTCTATGGCGCGGCCTACGCCGGCGATGCCCGCTACACACAGGTTATCGAGGGCGTTGAGGCTGTTGGTCGCCGTCTGGGCCGGGCGCCCCGCATGTTGGTGGCCAAGATGGGGCAGGATGGACATGACCGCGGCGCCAATGTCATCGCCTCGGCCTTTGGCGACATGGGCTTTGACGTGACCAGCGGGCCGCTGTTCCAAACCCCCGAGGAAGCCGCGAAGCTGGCGCTGCAAGTGGGCGTGGACGCGGTCGGGGCCTCCAGCCTTGCCGCCGGTCACAAGACGCTGATCCCGCAGTTGATCAATCTGCTGAAAGAGGCTGGGCGCCCGGATATCAAGGTGGTGGCGGGCGGCGTCATCCCGCCGCAGGATTATGATTTCCTGCGTGAGGCTGGGGTTCAGGGCATCTATGGCCCGGGCACCAATGTGGTGGAGGCCGCCGCGGACATGCTACGCCTGCTGGGCCACAATATGCCCCCCGCCGGGGATTCATGAGCATGACCGCGCCCCGGACCGACTGGACCCGCGACGAAATCGCCGCGCTGTTCGACCTGCCCTTCACCGAACTGGTGTTCCGGGCGGCCACTGTGCACCGCGAGCGTTTTGCCGCCGATGAGGTGCAACTCTCCACGCTGCTCTCCATCAAGACCGGTGGTTGCGCCGAGGATTGCGGCTATTGCTCGCAAAGCGCCAGCGCCAACAGCGGCGTTGAGGCCACCAAGCTGATGGATGTGCAGGCGGTGCTGCAATCGGCGGCGCAGGCGAAGGATAATGGCTCCAGCCGGTTCTGCATGGGCGCCGCCTGGCGGAACCCCAAGGACCGCGACATGCCCGCCATCATCGAGATGGTGAAGGGTGTGCGTGGTATGGGGCTGGAAACCTGCATGACGCTGGGCATGCTGGAGCCGCATCAGGCGCAGCAACTGGCCGAGGCGGGGCTCGATTACTACAACCACAATATCGACACGTCGCCGGAAAAATACGCCGAGATCATTACCACCCGCACCATGGACGATAGGCTGGATACGCTGGCTCAGGTGCGCAAGGCGGGCATCAACGTATGCTCGGGCGGCATCGTCGGCATGGGCGAGACGCGGGATGATCGTGTCGGCGTCCTCCACACCCTCGCCACGCTCCCCAGCCACCCGCAATCGGTGCCGATCAACGCGCTGGTGCCGGTGAAGGGCACCGTGCTGGGTGACATGCTGGCGGACCCGCCGCTGGCCAAGATCGACGACGTGGAATTCGTCCGCACCGTGGCGGTGGCGCGCATCACCATGCCCGCCAGCATGGTGCGGCTTTCGGCCGGGCGCGAGAGCATGAGTGACGCGGCGCAGGCCCTGTGCTTCATGGCCGGCGCCAACAGCATCTTCACCGGCGACCGCCTGCTGACGGCACCCAATGCCGGGGATGACAAGGACGGGGCGCTGTTCGCTCGGCTGGGGTTGAAGCCGATGGTGGCGGAAGAGCCGCGTGGGTGCAAGCTGCTGCGGGAAGCGGCGGAGTGATGGTTATGCGCAAATGGGACATTGCCCTGTTTGCGTTGTTCACCCTTGGGTGCACGGGATGGATTTTATTCAATTGGTGGGGCCTGCATTTACTCGTCTTCGATTGTGAAGATCCCACCGGCCAATTGACGTGTGATCAAGTTATCGAACGGGCGTTTGCGTGGCGTGCGGGCGCAACAATTTTGGTTTGGGGCCTAGCCGGTTGGCTGACGTTTAGAAAACGGGGTACGAAATAGTGTTCAAGAAAATCCTCATCGCCAATCGTGGTGAAATCGCCTGCCGGGTTATCAAGAC
>CAITEF010000431.1 GCA_903891315.1 uncultured Rhodospirillales bacterium
GCCTCGTCGAGTGTCATCACCTCGCCGGTCGAGCCCGGCACCAGCGGCACGCCGATATTGGCCATCGTTGTTTTGGCCATGATCTTGTCGCCCATCATGCGGATATGATCCGATGACGGTCCGATAAAGGTCAGGCCGTGCGCCTCGACCATCTCGACGAAATGAGCGTTCTCCGACAGGAATCCGTAGCCGGGATGGATCGCATCCGCGCCCGTCACCGCCGCTGCGGTGAGGATGGCGGCGACGTTGAGATAGCTCTCCTTCGCCGAGGGCGGACCGATGCACACGCGCTCATAGGCGAGGCGGACATGCATCGCGGACGCATCGGCGGTGGAGTGCACGGCGACGGTGGAAATGCCCAATTCGCGGCAGGCGCGCTGAATGCGCAGCGCGATCTCGCCGCGATTGGCGATCAAAACCTTGGTGATCGGACGCTTATGGGTCACGCGCGGATCACTCAATGATCATCAACGGTTCGCCGTATTCCACCGGATGCCCGGCGGTGACGAGGATGCGGGTGATGATCCCGGATTTGTGCGCCTTGATCTGGTTGAACGTCTTCATCGCCTCGATGAGCATGACGGTCTGTCCGCTGGCGACATTCTGGCCGACAGTGACGAAGGGCGGTGCACTGGGCTCAGCGGAGAGATAGGCAACACCCACCATCGGCGAGAGAATAGCACCAGGATGTTTGGCTGGGTCTTCGATCACGGCAGCAGCGACCGGGGCTGCGGCAGCCGGGGCCGCGCTGGCGGCCACGACCGGCACCGTCACCGAGGGGGCGGCGACCATCTGCGGGGCTGCGCGCACGACTCGGATGCGGCCATCCTTGCCTTCGATCTCGATTTCGGTGAGGCCGGTATCGGCCAAAATATTCGCCAGCTCGCGCACGGCGGCGGGATCAAACGGGATGCTCACGCGATACTCTCCAGCAACTGGGCAAATGGCACTCGGCTCGGCCCTCGCTGCGCTGCCGCGTAGCATGGGAGGGGGGGTGTCGCAACTTCACTTAAAATTTCAGAAATCCAGGAACTGTTACGATCAATCCGCTTCGGTGAACTTCATCGGGTGCCAATTCCGCAGGAATTGCACCGTCGGGCTGGCGTGAGCGGTGCAATTCCTGCGGAATTGGCACCCTACGGCTTTCCTTGGCCGTGCGGCGACGATAAAAACCGAAGGGTCGATTTTCGGCGGATAGCTTCCTTTTATTTCGAGCAGGACGGCACGATGCGGCAGGTGTTTCTCCCAGGCGTGCTTCTTTTTGGTCTCTGCGCGCTGCTCTCCGCAGCCCAGGCGCAGCCCAAGCCCGCGATCATCCTGCCCGCCCCGTTCGCGCTGGAACTGCATCCCGGCCAGACCAGCATCGCCGCCGCCGATCCGGCCTTGCGCGGCCTGCTCGCCTCGGCGCGCGCGGGTTCGCTGCGGGTGAGCCATGATCTCGCCCATTCGGTCGAACAAGGCGTCACCCAGGTGACATTCACCGCCTGGGACGGCGACAAACCGGTGGCCACCGCGAATGCTGCGTTGTTCGTGCTGCCCCATGGAATGACGCCGGTGGGCGTGACCACCGATGAGAACGCGACCTCGGGCAATTCCGCCACCCATATCGGCGTGGATGCGGTGGGGCGCGCGCATATGGTCTGGGTTGACGGCAGCGGGCCATGGTATCGGCGGGCGGTGGTGGATGCGCGGGACGAAGTCCATTTCCAGGGCGAGCCAGTTGCCTTCGCAACACCAGCGCCGAGCGAGTGGAGCGCCTATCCGGCGCTGTCGGTGGACGGCATGGCGGTGCATCTGGCGTTCCAGGGCGGGCAGAAACTGTTCGAGCGCAGCGTGATCGCCGCGGGCGACACCACCACGCTCGGCCCGGTACACGATGTCGGCCTGCCCAGCCCGGGCCGCGATATCGGCCCCTCCATCGTCTCGCAGGGCGACATCGTGCAGGTGATCACGCCGCAGGGGCAGTTCGCGCAGTCCACCGATGGCGGACAACATTTTGTCAATGAGACCATCGCCACACCGCCGGGGTCGCATGTGATCAGCTCCGCACTCGCCCGCGACAACAAGGGCGTGCTGCATGTCGCCATGAGTGTCGGCATCCGCTTCGGCAACAACGAGATGTCCAACAAGGGCAAGGGCAGCGGGAATTATTGGCAGATGCTGATCGCCACCCGCGATGCCGGTGGCCATTGGAGCCCGACCCGCGATGCGCTGGCCGGTCTGCCCGAATGGGCGGAACCGCCGCTCACCGAAGACGCGATTGCGGCCTGGACGCGGGTTCTGGTCGACGAGCAGGGGGCCGAGCATCTCACCTGGCACGGCACGGCGGTCTCACGGGTCTTTGGTCAGGATCAGGGCTGGTACGCCTATCGCCCGACGCCGGAGGCGGTGGTCAAGCCGATTGCTCTCGCCCCGCGCGATCCGGAGCATGGGATCAACTACTCCTTTGCCCCCGGCCTGACGCTGGACGGCGACCGCGCATTGGCGCTGGTGTTCTTCGACGTGATGGACGGAAGCGACTGGCGCGGCCTTGATTCCCGGCTGCTGGAATTCCGCAACGGCGCGCCCACCGGCAAGTCGCTGACGGTGACCGACTTCATGCGCCGCTCGATCGACGCCAAGCGTCCACAGGATGGGCTGAGCGTCCGCTTCCCCTCCCCCGCACCGACCTTGCGCCGCACGGCAGATGGTCATGCTTGGCTCGATGTCGTCGAGACGCTGATCCCACGCGGGGTGGAGAATGCGCCGATGCTGATCGTCTATCAGCGCATCGACCTCACAGCGGTGGGGATGCTCAAGCGCTCCTGGTGGTAAGCCCCAGCAACGCCGCGACACGGTCGCGCAATTCGGGCAGCAATTCCGCGCCAAACCAAGGATTGCGCTTCTCCCAGGTCTGTGTCCGCCAAGACGGGTGCGGCAGTGGAATCACGCTGGGCAGATGCGCGCGGAAATTGAGCACGTGGTCGGTCATGCTGCCTTTGCCGAGATATTGGGCAATTGCGTAGCTGCCGACATAGAGCGTGAGTTCCACGCCTACCAGCAATGGACGGATGCGTGGGTGCCAGGTCGGCGCGCAGATTTTCAACGGCGGTTTGTCGCCGCCATTGGGCAATACGCCTGGATAACACAGCCCCATCGGCAGGATCGCGACATGGCTTTCGTCGTAGAATGTGACATCGTCCATCCCGAGCCAGGAGCGCAGCCGGATGCCGGAGGGATCGTTCCACGGAATTCCGCTGGCATGCACCTTCGTCCCCGGTGCCTGCCCGATGATCAGCAATTTCGCGGTGGACGAGACGCGCAGCACCGGGCGCGGGCCAAGCGGAAGTTCCGGCTCGCAGATCCGGCAGGCGCGGGCGCAGGCAGCCTCATGTGCCAGATCAGGCAAGCGGATAGGCGACTTCCGCCGTGTAGACCGCGGCCTCCTTGCCAAGCAGAGAACTGAACAGCGTGACGTGATCGATCTCCACCGTGCTGGACCTGAACAGATTGTTCGCCTGCACATAGGCGGCCAGCCTGCTATCCACCAGGGAGTCGAGCCGGGCGAGGGTGACATGTGGCACAAAACGGCGGCGTTCCGGCGGCAGACCGGCGCGCTGCAAGGCAGTCTCGACCTTGGCCTGCAGATGTTCCAGCGCAGCTGAGCGCTCGACCCCGGCCCAGAGCGAGATCTCACGCCCGCTGCGGCTCAGCGTGCCCAGCCCGGTCAGGGTGAGCGGGAATTTCTTGCCGCGCAGATTGTGCAATGCGACGTCGATATCCTCGGCCTGGTTGGGGGTGACCTCGCCGATGAAGCGCAATGTCAGATGCAGGCTTTCCTCGGCCACCCAGCGCGCGCCCGGCAGCGAGGTGCGCAGTTTGGTGAGTTCGCTGCGAATCTCCCAGGGCAGATCAAGCCCGACAAACAACCTCACGACCCGCCTCCTTGCGCCGCACGCGCCAGCAATTTGGCCACCAACGGGGCGATTCGGTCCACAACCCGCCGCACGCCTTGCGGATTGGGGTGGATGTGATCGGCCTGATTCAGTGCCGGATCGGCGGCCACGCCCGCCAGAAAGAACGGATCATAGATCAGCTCAGTCCGCTGCCCGAGCGTGTCGAACACGGCGCGGAATTCGCGCTGGTAATCGTCGCCGAGATTGGGTGGCGCATACATGCCGGTCAGCAGAACCGGAATATGCTTGGCCTTCAGCGCGTCGAGAATGGCCGCAAGATTCGCCTCGGTTGATTTCGGATCAAGCCCGCGCAGCCCGTCATTGCCGCCGAACTCGACAATCGCCGCATCCGCGCCATCCGCCAGCGCCCATTCGAGCCGGGCGAGGCCACCGGCGGAGGTGTCGCCGGAGACGGCGGCGTCAAGGATGGTGATGTCGGGAAAGCGCTCGGCGAGGCGAGCTTCGAAGCCATCCGCGTGGTCAAGCCCGTAGCCCGCCGACAGCGAATCGCCCAGCACCAGCAGGCGCAATGGGGCGGACTGTGCCTCCGCGTACGTGAACATTAGGAAAACTGCCGTCAAGGCGGCTTCCCGCAACCCGGCATGGAGGCCATATCGTCGCGTCATGGACACCATCGCCACACCTCCGGCCCCAATCTCAGCCGCCGCCTCGGCCAGCGACGCTCTGGTTCGGGTCCGCGACCTGTTTCTGACGGTGCCCGCCTCGGCCGGGCCGGTCAACATTCTGCGCGGCATCGACCTGGACATCGACGCGGGCGAGGCAGTGGGCATCGTCGGCCCGTCCGGCTCGGGCAAGACCAGCCTGCTGATGGTGCTCGCCGGGCTGGAGCGCGCTTCGGGCGGTTCGGTGAAGGTTTGCGGCAGCGATCTCGGCCGGATGAATGAAGACCAGTTGGCCAGTTTGCGCCGCCGCGAGATCGGCATCGTCTTTCAGGCTTTTCATCTGATCGCCAGCATGACGGCGCTGGAGAATGTGGCGATCCCGCTCGAACTCGCCGGGGTGGCCGATGCGATGGCGCGGGCGGAGGAATGCCTGCGCGATGTCGGCCTCGGCC
>CAITEF010000432.1 GCA_903891315.1 uncultured Rhodospirillales bacterium
ACGGCGGTTTCCGGGTCCGGCATCAGGATCATGTCGGACTCGTTGATCGCCTTCCAGCCGGCGATCGAGGAGCCGTCGAACATGATGCCGTCACGGAACGCATCCTCGTCCATCGTGCTGATGTGCTGGGCGGTGTGCTGCCACTTGCCGCGCGGATCGGTGAAGCGAAGATCAATGAATTCGACCCCGTGCTCCTTGATCATTTCGAGAACTTTATCGACGCCGTTTGCCATACTCGTGTCCCTAGTTTGCGTGCGCGGGGAAGGCCCCCGGCACCAGGACGAGGCCGCGAAATGCGGCCCCGGGATCGGTCGAGGCTAACGCCCCGGCCGGAATTCGTCGCGTGAACTGCCCGAAACGAACGCCTGCGCGTGGCATGCTTCGATTTCAGACCGCATCCCGGCCACGCTCGCCGGTCCGGATGCGAACCACCTCATCAATCGTGCTGACAAAGATTTTGCCATCGCCAATCCGACCCGTGCGCGCCGCGTTGATGATCGCTTCAACCGCCCGCTCCACCAGATCGTCATCGCAGATGATTTCGATCTTCACCTTCGGCAGGAAATCCACCACGTATTCGGCACCGCGATAAAGCTCGGTATGGCCTTTCTGCCGACCGAACCCCTTGGCTTCCAACACTGTGATGCCCTGCAAACCCACCTCATGCAGTGCGTCCTTCACCTCGTCCAGCTTGAACGGTTTGATCACCGCCTCGATCTTCTTCATCACCATGCGCGCCCATTTTGGCAGGGCGCCTCCCTAAAAGTCGGCCGCCCGTCCCGAGACGCCAGGAGGTACGGTGATGGAAACTTGCACGCCGCGTGCCAGTTCGCAATCGCGGTTTCATCCTTTCGCAACAACGCGCTCGCTCGCATCGGCGCAGCGGCGTTTGCACAGAAAATCAGCACACTTGCCCTGCCAAGGCTGCTCATTGATGAGGCAAAGGGCCTGCATCATAATAGGCATCTGCCCAATCCGAGGACGAACGGAATGAAATCCCCCAACACGCTGCTGGCCAACACTGGCACGACCATCTTCACCGTGATGTCGGCGCTGGCCACCGAACATGGGGCGATCAATCTCGGCCAGGGCTTCCCAGACACTGAGGGTCCGGCCGATGTCGTCCGGGCCGCCGCCGATGCGCTGCTCGACAATCGCAACCAATACCCGCCGCTGACCGGCGTGCCGGAACTGCGCGCCGCCGTCGCCGCCGCGAACAAGCGCTTCTACGGGCTCGACCTCAATCCGGCCAACGAGGTCTGCGTCACCTCCGGTGCGACCGAGGCAATCACCGCCTGCCTGATGGCGGTGCTCAACCCCGGTGACGAGGTGGTGCTGATCGAGCCGCTCTATGACACCTATCTTCCGGTGGTGAAGATGCTGGGGGCGGTTCCGCGTCTGGTGCGGCTGCAGCCTCCCAAATGGGACCTGCCGCGCGACGAACTCGCCGCAGCCTTCGGACCCAAAACCAAGGCCATCCTGTTCAACAGCCCGATGAACCCCACCGGCAAGGTGTTCACCACCGCCGAACTCGCCTTCATCGCCGATCTGGTGCAGCGCCACGACTGCTATGCAATTTGCGATGAGGTCTACGAGCATCTGACCTTCGACGGCTGGAAGCACATCCCGTTGATGACTCTGCCCGGCATGCGCGAGCGCTGCCTGCGCATCGGCTCGGCGGGCAAGACGTTTTCGCTCACCGGCTGGAAGATTGGCTATGTCAGTGGCGACGCCTCGATCATCCCGATTGTCGCCAAGGCGCATCAGAACCTCACCTTCACCACACCGCCGAACCTGCAACGGGCGGTCGCGATCGGTCTGGCAAAGGGCGACGAGTATTTCGCCTCGCTGTCCAGCGAGCTCCAGGCGCGACGGGATCGGCTGTCGAACGGTCTGGCCGCGCTCGGTTTTGGTGTGCTCGACACGCACGGGAGCTATTTCGTCACCGCCGATTTTGCCCCGCTCGGCATCAATATGGACGATGTGGCGTTTTGCCGATTGATCACCGAACAGGCCAAAGTCACCGCAATTCCGGTCTCGGCCTTCTATGAGGGCGATGCGCCGCATCATTATGCGCGGTTTGCCTTCTGCAAAAAGTTCGAGGTGCTTGATGAGGCGCTGGCCCGGCTCGGCGCTTTTGCCCGCAATCGGCAATTGACGTCCCTCACCCGTTCGGCGTAGACGACGCATCCCCTGCGGCGGCGGTCTTAGCTCAGTTGGTAGAGCGCCAGGTTGTGGTCTTGGATGTCACGGGTTCAAGCCCCGTAGATCGCCCCAGGGGGATTTCCTGAGATGTCACCCGTGGGGTGCGATCCCGAAGGAATCG
>CAITEF010000433.1 GCA_903891315.1 uncultured Rhodospirillales bacterium
GAGGAGTTGCGCGATGACTTCAAACATCGAGTTCATGCGCCAACTGGAAGACGGCTTCCGAAAAGTGTCGGCGCTACGGAACCGCTCGCAATATAAGATTTTCTATGGCCAGGTGTTTCCCGCGCCAATCCTGACGTTGGGCATGAACCCAGGTGGGGACCCAGACGGAACCAGCGAGGACGGCACCCGCCAACCAGACGGCTCCCCGGCCTCAGCGTCACCTTCTTACTTCGAGCACATGGAGAACGATGTCATCGACTGCGAATGGCGAGAAAACCTCGGCCTTCGAAAGCTCCTGATGCCGTTGGTTGGCCATGATGCCGAACGCTTCCGCCAGGAAGTGGTCAAAACGAACATCGCGTTCCGCCGGTCGAGAGCGGTTGGGGATATTCGTCTCGCGACCGCAGCTCACGAGGCTGCCCCATTCCTAGGCCGCATTATCGACCGGGTGCGGCCTACCGTAATCATCCTCACAGGCAGCATCCTTGATCGCTTCTTGCACCTGCATGCCTCTACCGTTCGCCAAATTGCCAGACCATTACGCCTCGATAACGCGCCAGCGTTCGCCTTCGCAGCCGCTCATGTTCGGCTGAAGTGGGGGAGTTGGGAAACCATCGTTGTCCAAGTTGCCCACGCGTCGCGGTTTGCATGGACGTATGACAGGCTCGGCATTCCAAACGAAATCGCCCAATTGGTTGGCCTGAGCTACCTCAATCGCGACTATGATGCCGGTGTAGCCACAACGCCAAAGCGCTCATCAACACCTTCAGAGAATCCCGGCTCCATGGCCCCACAACGGAACGAAGCGCTGGCACGGTTGGAATCGAAATGGCTCTCATTGGGTATCGCCCAAGAGTTCCATCGAGTTCACCATTTCAGCGACCCAAAATTCTCCGGTAAGCGCGAGACCTTGAAAGGTTTCATCAAGTGGTGCGATGGCCGCGATATTCAGGGAGAAAACGCTCAAACGGTGCAGCGCGCCCTGGATGTTGTGACGCGCGTTGAAGCAAGTCACACCTTCGATGATGCGCTTTATGGCGCTTGGGCTGCTTTTCCAGTGGTCACTAGGCTCAGGACTCATTGATCCAAAATAGCATGGTCGCTGCGATGATGATTGCGGACATGAAGGTGTGTGCGCATCGGTCGTAACGGGTGGCTACACGCCGCCAGTCCTTGAGCTTGGCGAACATATTTTCGATACGGTGGCGCTGGCGGTAGAGCTTTTTATCGTAGGTTGGCTGCACCTTTCGATTGTGGCGGCCAGGGATGCAGGGCTCGATCCCCCTGTCTTGGAGGGCGTGGCGATACCAATCGCTGTCGTAGCCGCGATCAGCGTATCCGTCCGGCGAGAACCGCCTTGTTGGGATGAATCTGGCCTTTGATTCTAGCGACGCATTTAAGTGTGTCGCAAAGGACCGAGGCGTTGGAGATCATCAGCGGGGTTGAACGTCGGCGTCGGTGGCGGGTTGAGGAGAAGCTGCGGATTGTCGCCGAGGTGGAGCAGCCCGGTGTCAGCTTCCTTGATGTGGCCCGCCGATACGACATCAGCCGTGGGCTGCTGTGGAACTGGCGTCAGCAGGTGCGTCGCGGCACCTTGACGGCAGCGGTCGAGCCGCAATTCCTGGCGCTGCGCGTGCTGCCGGAGCCATGTGCGCCGGTGGCGTTGGATCGTCCTGAGGCACCATCTCAAGACAAACGTGCCAACGCCTCCGACGGCATGATTGAGATCGTATTACCCGATGGCGTTGTTGTGCGGGTCACCGGCGCGGTTGAAGCCCGCGCACTCCAGGGCGTGCTCGGCGTGCTGCGCGGATGATCCCGATCCCGTCTGGGGTGCGGGTCTGGCTGGCCACCGGCAGCACCGACATGCGACGCGGCATGAACGGATTGGCGTTGCAGGTGCAGCAGGCGCTTGGGCGCGACCCACATATTGGCGATCTGTATGTGTTCCGCGGTAAGCGAGGTGATCTGGTGAAGATCCTCTGGCACGACGGCCTCGGCATGTCGCTCTACGCCAAGCGGCTGGAGAAGGGGCGGTTCATCTGGCCGTCGCCAGCCGATGGCGCGGTGGCGATCTCGGCGGCGCAGTTGGGCTACATGCTGGAGGGCATCGACTGGCGCAACCCGCGGCACACCTGGCGGCCCGAACTGGCGGGATAAATTGGCAGGCTAAACGCCACTTCCTGGTACACAAATCGGCGCGGCTGTGATTCAGTGACACCATGTCGACCGTCGCGCCCGCCACCGCCACGCCTGCCGAGATCGACGCCCTCCGTGCGGCATTGCTGGCCGCCGAGGCGCGTGCCTCCGGTGCCGAGGCGATGGTGGCGCATCTGAAGCTGTTGATCGCCAGGCTCAAGCATGACCGCTTCGGCGCCTCCTCGGAACGCAGCCGCAAGCTGATCGATCAGATGGAGTTGGAGCTCGAAGAACTCGAAGCCGCCGCCAGTGAGGATGCTGTTGTCGCGGCGGTGGCCAGCGGTGCCGAAGTGGCCAGCTTTACCCGCCGCAAGCCGGTGCGCGCGCCGTTGCCTGCGCATCTGCCGCGTGAGCGCGTGGTGATTGCAGCGCCCTCGGCCTGTCCGTGCTGCGGCGGCAAGCTCGCCAAATTCGGCGAGGACATCACCGAGACGCTCGAAGTGATCCCGCGCCAGTGGAAGGTGGTGCAGACCGTTCGAGAAAAATTCACCTGCCGGTCCTGCGAGGCGATCACCCAGCCGCCCGCACCCTTCCACCCGATTGCCCGTGGTCGCGCCGGACCCAACCTGCTGGCGATGATCCTCGATGCGAAGTTCGCCCAGCATCTGCCGCTCAACCGGCAAAGCGAGGTCTATGCCCGCGAGGGCGTTGATCTGGACGTCTCGACCCTGGCCGATTGGGTCGGCACCTGCACCGCGACATTGGCCCCGCTGAACACGCTGCTGCGCGCGCACGTGCTGGCGGGCGTCCGACTGCATGGCGATGACACCACTGTGCCGGTATTGGCGAAAGGCAAGACGAACACCGGGCGATTATGGGTTTATGTCCGCGATGACCGCCCGTTCGGCGGCCCGGCCCCGCCAGCTGCGATCTTCCACCACGAGCCCGACCGCACGGCGGCGCATCCGAACCGCCACCTCGCTGGATGGCAGGGCATTCTGCAGGCCGACGCCTATGCCGGATACAACGACCTCTATGCTCTGACCCGCAAGCCGGGGCCGATCACCGAGGCGGGGTGCTGGGCGCATGCGCGGCGGAAATTCTTCGAACTGGCGGAACTGACCAAGGCCCCGCTGGCGGTCGGGACGGTGCGACGGATCGATGCGATCTTTGCCATCGAGCGCGAGATCAACGGCACGTCGGCAGAGCAGCGTCTGGCCACGCGGACGGCGCAGAGTGCGGCGCTGGTGGGAGAACTCGAAGCCTGGATGCGCCAGACCCGGCTCAAACTCGCGCGCCAGAACGAGGTTGGCCGCGCGATGGACTACATGCTCAAACGCTGGCCGTCGTTCAGCCGGTTCCTCGACGATGGACGGATTTGCCTGACCAACAACGCGGCCGAGAGGGCATTGCGCGGGGTTGCGGTTGGCCGAAAGGCGTGGCTGTTCGCGGGATCTGACCGAGGTGGCGAGCGCGCGGCGGCAATTTACAGCCTCATCATCACCGCCAAGCTCAACGATGTCGACCCGAGAGCGTGGCTGGCCGATGTGCTGGCACGCATCGGCGATCAGCCTGCCTCCAGGCTCGGCGAGTTGCTGCCTTGGAATTGGAGCAAGAGCAGAGCTCAACCGACCGTCTGATCATACTGAAGGGCCTTCGCCGGATGGATACCGATCAGCGATCATTTGCTTGGTTGGCGGCAAGGCGTCCAGCGTGAGCGCGGCCCCTTTGTAGTCACTTATCTGCCCTTCGGAGAGCAGCAGCACAACTGGGCGGCCTTGGCCCTCGCACACCGCGTGCAACTTCGAGTTCAGGCCGCCTTTTGTGCGTCCGATACGGCGGGGAATAGCCCCTTTTTGAGCAGGCTCGCCGCTGTCCGGTGCGCCTTGAGGTGGGTGGCATCAATCATAAGCCGGTCTGGCTTGCCGCCTTGAGCCGCCAACGCCTCGAAAATGCGGTCGAACACGCCGAGGCGGCTCCAACGTATGAAACGGTTATATAACGTCTTGTGTGGACCGTAGGCAGCGGGGGCATCGCGCCAGCGCAAACCGTTGCGAATGACAAAGATGATCCCGCTCAAAACACGACGGTCATCTACACGCGCAATGCCATGGGACAGCGGAAAATACGGCTCGATCCGGCGAAGTTGGCTCTCGGACAGCAAGAACAGGTCACTCATGTGCGGCACCTCCGCACACTCAGAATCACCGTTCACCGCGTCGAGGCAACAACTTTAATGGGTCCTGAGCCTAACGGTATGTCGCTAAGACGCTCTGCTGCCCTAATATCGGCAAGGAACCGACGCAAAATCGCACCGCCTTGTGCTCCGTATCGCTCGTCCATGGCATTCCCGTTTATGCACACGGTTCTCAATGCCTTCGTTCTGAAGGCGATCTCCATTGTCCCCGCCGTGATCACATAATGTCATCGTTGTGTATAAGCGGACATATGTCGATTCGTGCCGCAATCGGGGTCTTACCTCGATGGAAATTCAAAAAGTTATCCAACCGCCACCGAGAGCGAACTCCGACCACCACCAACCGGCGTCACTTGAACCTTCACAGCGATCCGCTCCTTCATCTCATCAACATGGCTGATGACGCCAATGCGGCGACCGGTTGCCTGAAGCCGCTCTAGCACGCTGATGGCGACGCCAAGGGTGTGCTGGTCGAGGGATCCGAAACCCTCATCAATGAACAGGCTCTCCACTCGGACGCCCTGATTGGACGAGAGGCTGGCAAGGCCCAGGGCCAATGCAAGGCTGACCAAAAAGCGTTCGCCACCCGATAAATTATGCAGCCCGCGAACTTCATCTGCCATCCCACGGTCTATGACCTGCAGCGCCATGTCGCCCTCAATGGCACGCTGAAGCTCATACCGAGGCTGCAGATCTGAGAGGTGACGGTTGGCGAGCGAAATCAGGACGTCGAGCGTCAACCCCTGGGCGTAGCGACGGAACTTCGTGCCATCGCTGGATCCAATAACCATATCAAGTTCGCGCCAGACGCTTCCCTTGCTTTCGCACAATTCCAACTCTGCTTGCACCTCAGCACGACGCGCCTTGGCCAAGTCGTCAGCTGCGATAGCCGCCATGCAGTTACGCAAAAGCGTCTCAGCTTGCTCGACTAGAGTCAGGATGCCTTCAAGCTCCACGGTGGTCGAATCAGCATCGGTCTCGGGCGTAAATTCATCTCTGTGTCGCCGAAGCGCGCTACCGTATGCGGCAGCTGTTGCCTGCTTTTTGGAGACCGCATCCGTGATCGCGTTGAGCCTCTCCTCTTCCGCAAATATGGAAGCCTCGCCCATATCCACGGCCTGCTCAACCGCAGAGCGGTCTACGTTTTCTCGGACCAGGGCATTGTGAAAAAGCGCCTGTGCGGCTTCGAGATATCCCTCGCATTGCTTCAGATGCTCTGTTGCGCTTTTTAGCGACGCCGTCGCGCCAGCAAGTGTTTTGGCACAGTTTGATTCCAAACTCCTGGCACTTTCCAGTGACTCCCCCGCCGCGCTCACAGCAGATTCGAGTTCCTGCCGAACATCCGCGACGGCACGTCCGTCCAGCATGGCAGCCCTTTTCGCCTCAAGCTCACCTAGCGTTGATGCTGAGGCTTTGGCCTTTTCTGACGCTTTAGACGACGCGTCCTGGGCGTTGACGCATTCGGCCTTGAGACCGGCAATCGCGATGTCTGCCTTCGCCAGGGCTTCCGCGTGTGCTGCTTGGGCGGCCTTTGTGGCTTGCCATTTTTCGGCAAGAGCCGACGCGTTGGCCACTACATCATCAAGGTCTTTCCAGCCGGACAGCGCGTTATCCAGAATATCAGCTATCGATTTCTCGAATTTTTCGGCATCCGCCTTTGCAGTCGCCTCAACAATTCGGGCTGCAGCTGCATCAGAAGAAGCTCTCTCTGCTTCGTTTGCTTTCGTGGCTCGGTTTGTACGCGCCTCGTGAAGCGAATTCGTCAGCTTTGTGATAGCAGCCGACGCTTCTTGGGCCGCCGTTCGGAGCTTTTCAGCCTGAGCCAATACAGCTGCCAGACGCTTTACCTCCTGTTCCGCGCCTATCTTCAACGCACTCACAATCGGTTCGTCGGGAGTGTCTGGGAGATCACTGAATCCAGTGTCATTCGCGGTGAGCCGAAGCGCCGCTATTGCATCGCTCCACGTGCTGAAGGAACTCGCGGCTTTCGAGCGCGCTGCGCTGGCGGCAATTTCGTTGGCTTGTTTGTTCTTCGCTGCCTGAGCTTTTTGAGCTGACGCGTTGCTGCACTTTTGGACAATACTGCGCAACTGAATTCGAAGCTCAGCAACCCGAGCGTTCGACGCCTCTAATGCGGCCTTCAAAATAGCATCGACGTCGCTCGCTCCGAACGCGTGTGACTTGCTACCACAGACCGGGCACGGTTCTCCCTCAGTCAATGTCGCCCGCATACGGGATGCGGCTTCACTGGCCGTGTCTTCGGATCTCGCCCGCGCACTCTCGACCTCTGCGAGAGCGGCCTCCACCTTCGGAGTCTCCGTCGCTGTCTCGGCAAGATCGGCATCAGCAGCTACGATCGCCTGGGCCGCTGACTTCGCCGCGATTTCAGCCGACTCCAACTCACCTTGAGCTTCTGCATAACCAGCGGCTGCGGCGGCTGCTTTCGTCAGGATGACGATGGAGCTTTGAAATGCGTCACGGCGCCGTCCAGCGCCGACTTGGTCAATCTTGGCTATCTGATCAGCAAGAGCGCTAGCATCAGATTGCTTTTTCTGAAGCTCGCCATCCAACCGACTACATTCGGTGGCTAGATTGTCGGCTTCGAGCGACAGTTTTTTGACGTCATTAGCTAGCGTTGAGGCTTTCGTATTCGCGTCGGCCTGCTTTCGCTTTGACGCTTCCAAGCTTTGAAGGTCGGAGATAACCCTATCGATCTGCGAATGCAGCCGTTCGGCATGCCGGTTGTCATTCAACCAGGCGGAGGCTTCGTCATTTTTGCGCTGAAATTCTGCCTTGCCGTTTTGTGCCTTGGCCAGAGTGTCTTCAGCGAGAGTGGCCGCTTTTTTGGCCCTTTCTGCTTCCGCTAAGGTTTCTTTCGCACTTAGGCGTGCCCCAACCAGTAGCGTGTCACACTCCACTGCCTCACTGATAGCCGGTTGAGCCTCTAGCTGGGCTTGGCTGGCTTTGGCCGCCGCATCTTTGGCAATCGTCAGCGCAGATTCACTCTTTTTGTGCGCTCCGAGTGCCAAGTCATGCGCAGACTTAGCTTTTTCGGCTTGTCCGGATGCGATTTCGAGCTTTGAGGAGGCTGATCGAAGCCCTTCAAGCTCCGCACGCAACCCAAGAGCTTTGCGAGCCTGAATGACTGAAGCTCTGGCAGGAGCGGCTGCCAAGTCTTCCTGTTGCGCCGCGAGGTGTCCTGCGACCGCATCTTCGAATGTCTTGGCCAGGGCAGAATCGGTCTGGTGCCAGGCCGCAGCCTTCTCCAGCTTTGATTTCCGCTGGTTTAGACCGTCACGGTCAAGCTTGGCTTGGTTGCAAGCTGCCTCACGATCCGCTCGGTCTTCCTGAGGAAGTGGGACGTGCTCCTCCAGTCGTGCGCGTATCTTGCTAGCATCCTGCTCGGCTTCTCTGGCACGAAGATGAGCGGCCTTTGAGAGCCGTCCGTAGATTTCTGTTCCCGTAATCCGTTCGAGCAATTCGGCACGCTCTTTGGACTGAGCCCGGATGAAATTGTCGAACTCACCCTGTGCCAGCAGCACTGCTCGGCAGAACTGGTCGAATGTCAGGCCAACCCTCGATGCAATCTCACGAGACGTCCCCTCTTTGCCTTCACCGATAGGAGTGCCTGATGAGAGGTCAGTGAGAACTTGGCGAGCTTGCTGAAGCGCACCAGACGCGAGCCTTCGAGCGCGTCTTACCTCCCAGCGCGCCGCGTACGATTGTCCATCCTGGCCAACAAAACGCACTTCGGCATGCCCTTCGACACAGCCGTGCGACAAAATGCCGCGGACGTCGCCAACAGCTAAAGGCTGTGTTCCACCAGCTCGCCCAACACTCGCCCGCTCCGTTGACTTCAACCTCGGAAGTTGTCCGTAGAGCGCGAGGCAAATCGCATCCAGGATTGTGCTCTTCCCAGCGCCTGTTGGCC
>CAITEF010000434.1 GCA_903891315.1 uncultured Rhodospirillales bacterium
ATCCCGCTGACAATCCGCCGATCATCCACCCTGGGCACCCCGTGCGACAACGGGAAATATGGTGCAATCTCCTGCATTTGCGCGTCTGACAACCAAATCAAATCGTTCATGGTAACGCCTCCTTGCGCCGCCATTGAATCAATCTATCGTCGGTTATGCAAGGCTTTTAATAGGTCCTGAGCCTAAGTAATATTCAAGTTGGAGCGAGTACAAACGCCGGGCTCATTGGCAGTTCATGTGCATCGATCGATTATCGAGCGCGATGCATGGCTCGTTCAATCGCAAGTCCGATCTCTTCTGCCGCTTCCAGCAAGTGCGCATCATCAAGGTGCGCATAGCGCGCAGTCGATTTGACGCATCGGTGCCCGAGCAGCTTACCGATCATCGGCAGGCTCTCTCGGCTCATGGCAGCGTGGCTGGCGAATGTGTGTCGAAGATCGTGCAGCCGGAAATCCCGAAGACCAGCGACATCGCGAACATGGTACCAGGCCGAATGGACATTGGCGATCGGCTTGCCAAGCCGTTCATTCCAGAAGATCCAGGGCACCTTGAGTGAACGCGGATGACTTGCGAGCAAATCGACTGCCTCCCGCCCCAGCCAAACCGTCCTTGGTCCCGTCTTGCTGTCGCGCAGGCCAAGCCGCGCACCGCGCAGGTCGCTCCATTGCAACGATAAAATTTCGCCGCGACGACAGCCTGTCAGCAGCAGAAGTGTGATTGCAGTAGCTTGCGCTCTGAGGCTTTGGTCATCGTTCGTGCGCATATTGGCAAGCGCATCGCCGAGGCGGGTCATTTCTGCTTCGGACAAATGGCGCGTCCGCATCACCTTGCGATTGCTGCGTACCGCATAGCAGGGATTTGTATTCTCGACGCGATAACCCCACGCCTCGGCCTTGTTCAGTGCAGCCCGCAATATGTCCATACAGCGGTTGGCGGCACCTGGTCCGGCGTGGTCGGTCAATGCGGCGAACCATTTGGCGACCTGAGCTTCGGTAAGACTATCGACGTAAGTGTCTGCAAATACGCCATCGATATGGCATCGCCGATATTCCGTGGTGGTCTTGAGAGTCGACGGCTTCCAGCCTCGCGAACACTTCGTCCAGTATTCCTTGATAAAATCGTCCATGCGCGGCGCGCTGCGGATGCGCTGGCGCGTCGTGGCCGGGTCATGCCCGACCCGCGCGTGGGCGATGACGCGCCGCGCGACCATCGTCGCCTGATGCCTGGTGATGACGGTAGCGGGGCCGATCGTGATGGTGCGTACGCGCCCGCCCATCCGGGTCTGCACGATGTAGACGTGACGACCGCTGGCGTAGTGGCGAATGCCGAAGCCATTCTCGATGGCGAGCCATGTTGTCGTGCGCGCCTTGCCCTTGGGCTTGCAGGCCATTTTTGGATCGACGCCCACTTCGGCGAGCGCCTTTTCGACGATTTGCTTCAGGGTGAGACTTGTCACCGGCCCAGTCCAATCGCGCTGGCCAGGCCGCCCGATACACGCGAAGCCGCCTCGGCTATGGTCTCATCGGCAAGGTGGGCGTATTTGGCGGTGGTCTCCGGCAGTTCATGGCTGAGCAGCCTGCCAATCGTCGCCAGCGGAACCTTGTGCCGAATGGCAATCGAAGCATAGCTGTGGCGCAAATCGTGCACGCGCAGATCTGGCAGCGCGGATCGACGCCGGAATTTGTACCACCAATTGTCCAGCCTGACCGGGGCCTTGCCTCCGGTGTTGGGGAACACAAACGGCGAATCTTCGTGGCGGCTGAGATTCTCCAGGATATGGACAGCCTGACTGCATAGCCAGATTGTCTTTTGCCCGGTCTTGCTGTCGGGCAGCAAAAGGCGCGGCGGCTGCACCCAATCCCAGCGCAGCGCCGCGATTTCCTGGCTGCGTGCGCCGGTGTAGATCAGCAGGCGAACGATCGCGACTTGTGCAGCAAATTGCTCGTCTTCCTGCGCCAGCGATTGGCCAAGCCGGCGATATTCCTGCGGGCTGAGGAACCGTTCCATCGCTTTGCGCTTGAAACGCGGCGTTCCCCGGCATGGGTTTGACCCTTTGCGGGTATAGCCCAGCGCTTCGGCATATTTCAGCATAGCGGCCAGCACCGGCAGTGCCCGATTGAATTTCGCCTCCTTTCCCTCCGCGCAGCTATCCCGCCACCGAATGATGTCGGATCGGCCGATCACATCAAGCCGCATCGTGCCAAAGTGCGGCAGGACATCGTGCTTGATCGCATCCCGGTTCCGCTTCTGGGTTGATAACTTCCAGTGGTGGCCGCAATCTTGCCAGAATTCCTCGACATATTCGGAAAACACTGGCGCGATCTTCTGCGACACACGCCGGGGCAACCCGTCGAGCGCAACTTCGGCCAACAACCGCCGCGCCGCCGTCCGCGCTGAAACCGCGTCAACATCCTCGACACTGCCAAGCGTAATACGCTGGTGCTTGCCGCGACGACGCACACGCACAAACCAACTGCGCAGACCTGAAGGTCTTACTCGCAGGCCGAAGCCGGCCAGTTCGGTATCCCAGATCGCGTATTCCCGTGGCGCGGTCGGCAACTTCCGACGCGCCAGATTACCATCAAGGTAAGCCCGGTTCCCGGGCAAAAGCCGTTTGGGGACCATTTGGCCATCATACTCCCCCAAACTGCCTTGCAAAGCCCCGGAAACACGGGGATTCCCGGGGACCACAAGGCCATCGGCGGCGGCCAGATTGCGCCACGTTTCGAGAGCCGTCTCGATTGATTTCGCTGCACTTCTTCCCATGCGTGGGCGATATCATCGCGTAGGGTGTGCTGCGTCCGTAGGACCTCGCGTCGGTCTCGATTGATGCCGGGCGCTCAGCGCACGCATGTTGAAAACGGGGTGGCGCGGGGGCGCAGGCCCGCCGTGAGGCGGTGCCCACGGGTGCGATTCCGCCCGCCGATTTGGCACGATCGCCAGGGGCCAGTTATGCGCTTTTGGGCGTGACCCAGATCTCGACCGGCGCGATGAACTTGCCCGGCGCGGGCTTGCCGACGTTGACCCGGTCGGCGGTGACCATCTCGCCGGTGGCGAGATGAAACGTCACCCAGGGCTTGGGCATCCGCTGGAAGGTCATCTTCTGGATGGGCTGACCGGTGGCCGAATTCATGATCGTTGCGATGATGCTCATCGGCCGCCCATAGGCATCGGCGACGATGCCATTCAACACCGCCGGGTTGGCTCTCCACGGAAACGAACGGATGGGCCGGTGCCCGCCGCAACGTGGCATCGACGGTCCCCGACCGATCCGGTAAGATCATCATCGGCCGATACATCGGCGGTCGAACGGTGTCGGCGGAACCATGGTTTCCGGGAGACGAGCGATGCGGGAAAAGACATCCATGCCAAGCCCGCTGGAGATTGCGCGGGCGCTGGCAAGCGTACTTGAGGCCAAGCTCGCCGATCCATCGGCAGAGCGGATCGAGCTCTCACGCGAGGAGGCGGCTTTGTGCCTGGGCGTGATCAACGGCGTTGCTGAAAACCTGTCTGCCGGGACGGGAAACGGCTCCTGATCCAGGCCGCATCGCGGCAGGTGCGCGGCATGGGGTGGGCTTGCCCCACCCCTACGCCGCGTGCCTCCTGCCACCCTAAAAAAGAGATGGAGGACGCCGCCGGAGCGGCGCCCTCCATCTGGCGTCAGGCAGCGACGCGCTGGTGGCGCAGGCCAAAGGCGTGGTGGGGCACGCCCGCCTCACGCACGCGGGTGAGCAGGTTCGCCTGGATGCCGGAGCCTTCGCAGACCATGGCGTGGACCGGCTTCAGGTTCATCAATTGCTCGTTGCGCAGAAAGCCTGCGCGTTTGCCCAGCGCCCGGTTGAGGGTGAAGCGAACGGTCTTGACGCCGCGTGCCGCTGCCCAGGCGTGAGCGATCTGATCGCAGCCCTTGTGCTGGGCGGTGGTCGCCAGGATCATGTTGGGAATGCGGGCATGGGTTTCGTCGAGCGCATCCCAGAGCAGTTCGTGGTCGTGCCAGTCGATGCCACCGGAGAAGATCACCACCGGCCCGGTCGGCGCGTGATCCTCGCGGCGCTTGGCAGAGCGGGCGGCGAGGAAGTCGCGGGCATCAATCTGGCTGGCGGTCAGGCCCGATGAGACCCGGCTGCCCCTGACGGTCGAGAACGGGCGGCCGGTCTCGACGCGGTAGATCTCGCCGGCGTAGTCGCGCATGGCTTCCATCGCCTCGCGGCAGTCCATCAGGGTCTGGCAGATGCGCTGGGTCTCTTCGAG
>CAITEF010000435.1 GCA_903891315.1 uncultured Rhodospirillales bacterium
GCAGGCAACCGGCTGCTGGATGAAGGCGCTGCGGCAGCGCGGCGCATGGCCAGCGGGTTGGGTAGCATCGAGAAAGGGGCAATGCGCGCCGCCAGTGCGCTGGGCCATATGGCCAGCCAGGCGGGGCGCGCGATCAAGCAGACCAGTGACAAGATCGGCGTGATCGGCAGCGCTGCCGCAGGCATCAGCCTGGCGGCGCCGATCAAGGCCTATTCGGAGCACGACAAAGATTTGCGGGGGATCGCGATCACCGAGCACCTGACGGGCGATGCGGTTGGACCCGAAATTCAGCGGCTGAACAAGAAATTGTTCGAGGACGCAATCCTGACAGGCCAAAGCATCCATTCGATCCGGGAAGCCTATGGCGAGATACTGGCGGCCGGGGTTCCGCTGGCAAAAGTCGACAAGATCATCACCAACCACTCGAAGGCAGCGACGGCGTATGACGTCTCCGCTCAAGCCCTCGGCAAGCCAGTTGCCGCGCTGATCAACTCGATGAAAGTCCCCGAGGAGGAAATGGGCGCCACGCTTGCCGCGATGGCCAATGCCACGAAAGAAGGTCTGTTCAAGATCACCGATTTTGCAGCCCATTATCCCGAAATAGCAGCTTCGTTCGATAAGGCTGGGATTAGGGGGCGCGCTGGTGCGGTGAAATCGTTCGCAGCGATGGAAACCATAATGAAGTCGGTTGGTGAGCCTGCCACCGCGAAGGCCGCAATGGTGGAGGTCATGAATAATATCTTCTCTCCCTTTGCAGCGCGGTTCTTTGCAAAGAAAGGAATTGACATCGACCTTCGCGCATCGCTCCGCAAAGCAGAAAAACAAGGTGTTGACCCACTCACCGCTATTCTCGGGCTTATCAAGAGCAAAACCAATGGAGCTACTGACGTCGAATTCGCACAGATCATGGGCGACTTGATCCACGATGCAACGGCGCTCAAAGCGCTGCAGGCGCTCGTCTCGCACGACCACGAGTATAGAGATCTCGAAAAACGCCTTCTTTCATCGACCCAAAAGACCCTCGACAACGATTTTGAAACCCGCACCGAGGGCGCCAACTACCAGCTTGGGGTCATGGATGGGCATCTAAAGAAGATCGAAATGCGGATTGGCGATGATTTCTCTCCATCCTTGTCAGCAGCGAACGGGCTGCTCGACCGTTTTGACAAATATCTGGAGCGGCTGGATGAGACGTCGCCGGGCACCACCGACTTGATGATCAAGCTGGCCGGCGGCGTTCTCGCCGTCGTGACGGCGCTTGGATTGCTCGGCGTCGCATATGGGCCGATCGCAGCAGGCGTTGCGTTGCTCACCAGCCCGTTCACCTTGTGGGTGGCTGACCTGACATTGATGGCAAACCTGATGGATCACGTCGCCGAGAAGATGGGCGGCTGGAAGAAGTGGGGTGAAACCGCAGTCGACGACATCACCACCCTGCCATCGAAGGCCCGGGATGCGTGGGGCAAGAACACCGTGCTGGACGACTACTTCAACGGGGCAAAACCAACGCCGGATAAGCCGACCTCCGGCTACAAGCTCAATCCCGATACGATGCAATACGAGTGGCATGATGCCGCTGCGGTGGCGACGCCACAGACGCAGCCGCAGGCGGCTAACAGCACAATGACTATCGAGCTTGCGCCTGAACTGCGTCTTCGAACCGCACCGCAGTCCGTGCCGGGGATGAATTTCGACTACAAGTCTCTCAACCCGCTCGGACCGGTGCTCAGCCGGCCATGATCGACATCCAGGGCCTCTACAGCAGCCTACTGGATGCATCCTTTCGGGGTCTGACGTTCTCCGTCATCGACACCCGGCTGGCGGTGGGGCGGCGTCTACAGACCCAAATGTTCCCCGGCCGGGATGAGAAGAACTTCCAGGACCTTGGGGCGCTCGATGGCTTAATCCGCGTCACGGGGCTGATCTCCGGCGACGACTATGTCCGCCAGGGCCGGCTGCTGCGCGACGCCTTCCGCACGCCAGGTCCTGGCACCCTGGTAGGGCCGTGGTTCGATGATCCCACTCAGGTGATGCTGACGGGGGAGGCGAACATCACCTTCACCGGCGAAGAGATGCGCATCGTTCGCTTCGACGCGACGTTCGAGCTCTACACGCCGGCGGCACCCGACCAGCCGAACACGCTGCAGCAGCTGCTGGACAGCATTCAGTCGCTCAAGGCACAGGCCAAGGCGTTCCTGGCCGGGTTGCTGGCGCCGGTGGTGGGGGCGCTTGCGGTGTTCGGCTACATCCAGGGCTTCGTGTCACAGGTATCTGGCATTTGGGCGTCCCTCACCGCCGGCGGATCGGGCCTGGATATTTTGGGGCCGGCCATCTCCGGCGCGCTCGGCCTGCTCAACGCCAACCCGGCTGGCACCTCGGCCGCCTGGGGCACCAGCACGGCAGCGTTGATGGTGGCTGTGCCGGACGCGGTGGCCGCTGCGTCCGTTCCCACGCCGCCGGCGGCAGTGGGTCCTGGCGGGGCCACGGCAACGCCCGCCGCCGCTGATCCGCGCGATGCTGTGCAGCTGCTGCTGGCCGCCAGCACGGCGATCGGCGCAATCGCCAGCAACCCATCGCCCGGCCCATCACTCGCCTGCGCCATGCAGGCCGCCGTGATGGCGGATGTGCTGCAGGCCGCCAGCGACATCGTCTACACCAGCCAGCAGGATGCCATCACCTGGCGCGATCGCATTCTGGTCGGCGTGGACACGGCAATCAGCGCTGCGGCGCACCTGGCGGCCACCGATCCGGGATCGGCCGGCCCGATCTGGAACGGACTGCGCGATGCACGCTCCGCGTTCCTCGCCGATCTCAACACGCAGATCGGCAGTCTGCCGCCGGTGGTCATCATCACGCTGCCCACCACCATGCCGGCGTGGCTGGTGGCGCAGTTCGTGGCGGACGGTGATCCGGCCCTGGTGCGGAGTTCCTATCGGGACATCGTGGCGCGCAA
>CAITEF010000436.1 GCA_903891315.1 uncultured Rhodospirillales bacterium
TAATGTGACTGGAGTTCAGACGTGTGCTCTCCGATCTATCCGACAGCGTGATCATGCCCTTCAACTGCCCCAGCACCCGCTTCTTTTTCACCGGAGCGAGCGGCACCAGCCGCGCCACCGGTTTGCCCGCTTTGGCGATGATGATCTCCTCACCCGCCGCCGCCTGATCGACCAGACGCGAGAAATGCGTCTTTGCATCGTGGATGTTGATCGCGCCCATGCCGAGCCTCCTGGTTCTGGACTAAGTTAGTCCATAGGCGGCTCGGCGTTCAAATGAAATCGGCCTTACAGCCCCAACTCCGTCAACCCCGGATGCCCCTCGGGCCGCACACCACTGCGATCCCAATGAAACTTCCGCTCATCCTCTCGGATCGCCACATCATTGATACTCGCATGCCGCGCCTGCATCAGCCCGTGGGCGTCGAATTCCCAATTCTCATTGCCGTGGCTGCGGAACCAATAGCCTTCAGCGTCATGCCACTCATAGACAAACCGCACCGCGATCCGATCCCCGGTGAAGGCCCAGAGTTCCTTGATCAGCCGGTATTCATGCTCCTTTGCCCATTTGCGGGTCAGGAATTCCACGATCTCGGCGCGCCCGGTGACAAACTCGCTCCGGTTGCGCCAACGGCTGTCCGGAGTATAGGCCAGCGCCACCCGCGCCGGATCGCGCAGATTCCAGGCGTTTTCCGCCATGCGGACCTTCTGCTCGGCCGAAGCGCGGTCAAAGGGCGGGAAGGGCGGGCGAGGCTCGATGCTGGACATGCTTGAGGTCTCCAGAGGAACTGACACCAAGCAATCTGACGCAATCCCTGCCCAGACAGAATGACCGGAACTCGCAAGAGATTATTGCGCGTCCTGCAATGGCAGAACGACCCCTGACAAACGCGCGTACTCCCCTTATCGTCATCCCACAAAATGCAATCGGAGCGCGCCATGAACCAGATCACGCCATCTCGAACCGCCCGTGGCCGCCTGTTTTTCGCCAATCCGGGGCCGACGAACATTCCTGATTCTGTGCTGAAGGCAGTCGCCCACAGCACCGTGGATTTCATGAGCCCGGAATTCCTCACCCTCTACGATGGCTGCATGGAAGGCGTGAAGCGCGTTCTGAAGACCCAACAACACGTCTTTTTCTATACCGCCTCTGGCCACGGCGCATGGGAAGCCGCCCTCGTCAACGTGCTTTCCCCCGGCGACCGGTTGCTGATCGTCGAGACCGGCTATTTCTCGGAAGGCTGGGCGGAGATGGCGACCGCACTCGGCATCGAGGTCGTCACTGTTGCTGCCGATTGGCGTCAGGGCGTGGACATGAAGAATGTCGAGGCAGCACTCGCCGCCGACACCGAGCATCGCATCAAGGCGGTGGGTGTGGTGCACAACGAGACCGCAACCGGTGTGGCACTGCCAATCCCGGAAGTCCGCGCAGCCCTCGACGCCACCGGCCACCCGGCCCTGCTGATGGCCGACACGATCTCCTCGCTCGCCTGCTTCGATTTCCGGATGGATGAATGGGGTGTGGACGTCGTCGTCGGTGGCAGCCAAAAGGGGCTGATGTTGCCGACGGGGATGAGCTTCACCGGCGTGTCGAACAAGGCGCTGGCAGCGCACAAGCTCTCCACCATGCCCAAGCACTATATGAACTGGTCGGCGATGATCGTCCGCCGCCACAAGAGCTTCATCGGCACGGTGCCGGTGAGCATTTTCTTCGGCCTCGCTGAATCCCTGCGTCTGCTGGAGGAGGAAGGGCTGGAGAACGTGTTCGCCCGCCACCACCGCCTCGCCCGCGCCACCCGTGCCGCCGTGCGGCATTGGAGCGGCAACAATGGCCCCGAGCTGTTCTGCGCCAACCCGCAACGCTTCTCCGACAGCGTGACCGCGATCAAGATGCCCGAGGGCCACGACGCCGAAGCGCTGCGCAAGCTCTGCTACGAGCGCTTCAACCTGTCCCTCGGCGGCGGCCTCGGTCCGCTCGGCGGCAAAGTGTTTCGCATCGGCCATATGGGCGACCTCAACGAGCCAATGGTGCTCGGCGCGCTCGCCGCGGTGGAGATGAGCCTGCAAGGCGCCGGCGTGCCGCATGGCAAGGGCGGCGTGCAAGCGGCGATGGAGTGGCTCGCCGGATAGAAAAGGTCTTCTTTTTTGAAAAAAAGAAGCAAAAAACTTTTGATTTTTTCGCACCGTCCGTGCGGCAACGACGGTATGA
>CAITEF010000437.1 GCA_903891315.1 uncultured Rhodospirillales bacterium
CATAACTCACCGCCCCGTTCTCGCCGTGCTCCACCGATCCCAGTTTGTTGAACAAAGCGAGCACGTCGATCCGGTCCAGATTATGGGCAATCGGGTGACGATAGAATGTCTCCAGCGTGCGCCGATTGGCTGTGGACAGGGTGGCCCGATCATGGACGGACGGGCCGAAACTGGCATCGATCTCAACTTCTGACATCACACATACCTTTGGTGGCATTGTGCCGATCCGCACCGAGGATGGCGCGGTGGCACGGATCGAAATTCCGCCGTTCGCGGCGAGATCGGCAGGATCGGATTTTACCTATCACCTGCCGCCTCGCGCCCAAGTGGGGATTAGATCTTCAGCGCCTGGTCGATCAGGCGGATCGTCTGGGCGATGTCGCTGTTGCCAAGCGCTGAGCGCGCGGCGCTGATCAGCCCGACCATCTCGCTCTGGCTCGGGCCGGTGGCCTCGCCGGGCGGGATGACACGGTCGAGCGTTCTGGTCTCCGCCATCTCCAGTGCCTGCTGCGCCTGACCGGTGCGCCCGGTGGCGACGAGGTCGTCGCGGGCCTCCTGCAGATAGGCGCGTGCTGTTCCGTCGTTGCCGACCGAGGCGGCCGGAAGGGTCGGGGCGATCGTTGTGTGGGTGTCGGTCGCGACGTTGTTGCTGGAGTTGTTCGACAGCGGCAGCGACTGCCCAACGCCGGGCGTGTGGTCTGGGCGGGCGGCGGGCTCCGCCTGCACGGCCTGGGGCTGCAGGCCTTGCGCATGGGCGCTCGGGATTCCGAAAGTCAGCGCGGTGGTCGCAAAAAGACTGAAGAAGTTCATGATGATCAATTCCTTGTTGGAAGCCTGTGTATGAGACCTATTTGCGCCGGGACTCAGTTCTTATTTGACGCACAATACAACAAGAATATACGTGAATGGGTATTTTCCGATTCTGCACCTCATGTTCGTAGCTATGCGAATTTAAGCGCGACAAAACCGAATAAGATTTCAGAACCATTTGTCAATTGAGGACATCGCCATGCGCGCGTTTCGATTTGCCACCGCCCTGCTGATTGCGCCAATGACTTTGGTCCCGTTCGTCGGTGCCCAGGCGCAGATCGGCATTGGGATCGGAATTGGGGCTGCGATCATCATCGCTCCACCGATCATGCCGGTCTACGAACAGCCGCCAATGCCCGATTACGGCTACATCTGGACGCCTGGATACTGGGCCTATTCTGATGACGGCTATTACTGGGTGCCCGGCACCTGGGTGCTGCCGCCCGAGGCCGGGTTGTATTGGACTCCAGGCTACTGGGGTTGGGTCGGCAATTCCTATCGATTCAACGCCGGTTATTGGGGCCCATCTGTCGGATATTACGGCGGGATCGATTACGGCTATGGTTATGGCGGCTCGGGCTATCAGGGCGGCGAGTGGCACGGGCGGGATTTCCATTACAATCGCGCGGCCAATAATTTTGGCCACGAGCATGTCAACAACAGCTATGACGGTCCCGGCGGCGGCAGGCCGGAAGGTGGGCGTCCGAGCTTCAACGGGCCGAACGGCGTCAATGCACGTCCGTCCGTGCACGATGAAGAGGTCGGTCGTCAGGGCCATACGCAGCCAACCGCGCAGCAGACCCAGCATGTGCAAGCTGCCGCCCAGGACCGCCAATTGCGCGCCTCGGTCAATGGCGGCCATCCCGCCCCTGCCATCGCTGCGACCGAGCGCCCCCGCCAGATAAACGGGAACGCCGCGCCGGGGCCGAATATCGCCCAGCCGCAGCATGAGACCGTACCGCAGCAGCGTCAGGGCGGTGTGCCCTTGCCGCAGCATGACGCAGCGCCGCAACCGCAACACGAGGCGGCTCCACAGCAGCGCCAAGGCATTGTTCCCGGCCAGACGCATGAAGCGACGCCGCAGCCACAACACGATACGGCCCCGCAACAGCGCCAAGGCGTTGTTCCCGGCCAGACGCATGAAGCGACACCGCAGCCTCAACACGAGGCGGCCCCGGTTCCGCAGCAGCAGCGCCAGGTGCCGCCGCAGGCCCAGCCTCAGCACGAGGCGACGCCTCAGCCGCAGCATCAGGCGGCTCCTGCACCACAGCCGCCGCATGAAGCTGCCCCGCAGCCGCAACGCCAAGCACCACCGCAGGCCCAGCCGCAGCCTCAGCACGAGGCAGCACCTCAGCCGCAACGTCAGGCACCACCGCCCCAGCCTCAGCCCCA
>CAITEF010000438.1 GCA_903891315.1 uncultured Rhodospirillales bacterium
CTCCATCGCGCCGCGCCCGCGCCTGGACAGCCACCGGCTGATCGAGGAGTTCATGGTGCTCGCGAATGTTTGCGCCGCCGAGGAACTCGAACGCCTTGTCCGGCCCTGCATGTATCGCGTGCACGCGCCGCCATCGGATGAGAAGCTCGACAATCTGCGCATCTTCCTGCGGCAATTCGACATCTCGCTGCCGCCGGGCAACCAGATCCATCCGCGCGACATCGACGGCGTGCTGAAGAAAGTGGCCGACCGGCCGGAAGCGCCGATGGTCAATGAGGTGGTGCTGCGCTCGCAGTCCCAAGCCGAATACAGCCCGGAGAATATCGGCCATTTCGGGTTGGCGTTGGCCCGCTACGCCCATTTCACCAGCCCGATCCGCCGCTACGCCGATCTGCTGGTGCATCGTGCGTTGATCGCGGGCCTCAAGCTGGGGCCGGACGGGCTGACCGGGGAAGAGATCGCGCGGTTCCCCGATTCCGCCGAGCACATCACCGCCACCGAACGCCGCGCCACACTGGCCGAGCGCGATGCGGTGGATCGCTACCTCGCGGCGTTTATGGCGGACAAACAAGGCGTTGTGTTCCAGGCCCGCATTTCCGGTGTTGCGCGATTCGGGTTGTTTGTCACAGTGATTGAGAGCGGTGCGAGCGGTCTCGTGCCGATGGCGTCCTTGCCGGACGATTACTGGATGTTCGACGAAGCCACCCAGACCCTGTCGGGTCGCAAGAGCCGCCATGTCTACCACCTCGCCGATGTGGTCGAGGCAAGGCTGTCCGAGGCGAGCCCGCTGACGGGCGGGCTGATCTTCCATTTGCTCGGCGGCAGACCGCGCGCGGAGGCGACAAGGTCGGGCCCGATGCCGTTCAAACCGGCCAAGCCGGAGAAACCCGGCAAGAAATCCTACAGCAAGGAAAAGCCGTCGAAGAAGGACGGACGGCGGACCAGGCGGACGTGACACGGGCGCGGGCAGAACTGCTCGACCTCAAGGCCGTTCTGGTCCTGTTGCTGCTTGCCTTGGTCCCGGCGCCCCGCGCTGAGGCGGAGCCGTTTTCCGGTGCAGCCAATTTCGACACCAGGATGATCGCCGATGTCGTCGGCTCGTCATTGGCCTTCATGGTGCCGCGCATTCTTGACCCGCAATCGCCGACGCAGCTTGCGATCTGGGGGCTGCGTGGGCTGAACACGCTTGATCCGGCGCTGGCGGTGGACGTGTCGCCCAAGGGCCTCCAACTCAATCTCTCCGGCCGCGTGCTGCTCAACCTGACCTTGCCAAGCGACGATGCTGGCTCCTGGGGCGAGGCGGTGGCCGCACTTTCGCGGGCGTCCTGGGACAATTCGGAGAAAGTGCGGCGGGCGGGTGCGACCGGGGTGATCGGTGCGTTCTTTGACGAATTGTTCAACCATCTCGACCCCTATTCCCGCTACGTCACCCCGCGCGATGCCACAGACGATCAGGCGCGGCGCAATGGCCGCGCGGGCATTGGCCTGGATGTCGTCCGGAACGGGCGCAACTTCATCGTGCGCGGCGTTGTCGCCGACGGCCCGGCGGCGAAGGCGGATATTCGGGTGGGTGATACGCTGCTCGCCATTGACGGCATCTCGTTCGACGACGCCGATATGCCCTCCGTCAACGCCCTGTTGGCCGGCCCTGAGGACAGCCCGATCTCGATCACCGTGCGCAATGCTGCGCGCGGCCAGCGCAGCGTCGATCTGCGGCGTGCCGTGCTCACCCCGCCCACCGTGTTTGCCAGCCGGGATCGCGACATGCTGGTGCTGCGCATCACCGGCTTTGCCCGCAACACCGCCGAATCGCTTGGCGCGGAATTGGTGAAAGGTCTTGCCGGGCCACGCCCGCCGAAATCGGTGCTGCTCGATCTGCGCGGCA
>CAITEF010000439.1 GCA_903891315.1 uncultured Rhodospirillales bacterium
CGTGCGGCCGGCCTTGAGCAGCGAGTCCTTCCAGCCAACAATATCCATCTTCGTGATCCGCTCGGCGGAATCGTGGCCAAGGTGGCCAATGAGACGATCAAACACTCGCCGCCACTCATATACGGTGCGGTCTGGAGGCTTGCGTTCGAGAACCCATCCGTTGATCACCGATGCAATCTTGACCGATGGTTTGGTTTGAATTCGCTCTGGAGGCGGGGTTAACGGGGTGTCATTCGGAGGTGCTTCCCGAGGGGTTCCACTGTCCATTCGGAGGACAAGATCCGAGAGTGTCCTGAGGACAGGCGCCACAGCTTCGGTGCCTGCCGCCTTGGCAAGCGCGGCATCCACGCCAGCGACCACCGAAGGCAGGAGTTTCCGAGCTTCACGATGGTCCTTGGTGCCAAGCGAGATACGGATTTCGGTCTTGCCCACGACGCTTCGAAGGCGAAGAGGGACCACCCGCCGATAGTACCAGACCCCGGAATCAGGCCGACGCCACGCATTCAACATTGTACCACCCCTTGTACCAGTTATGGATCACAAGGAGGCCAAAAGCTGAATTATCAAGCAATATCAGAAGCTTGGTGCCCAGGGGCGGAATCGAACCACCGACACTGCGATTTTCAGTCGCATGCTCTACCAACTGAGCTACCTGGGCGCCGGGACCGGCGGAGAGGCGTTTGTATAATCAGGCGTTTGGCTTCTGTCCAGACAGATCTTCCCCGATCCGTGACGTGTCCGCAATCGTCACGGCTCGAGCGCGCCGCGGTGGCCGATGATCGTGTCGCGATGAATCGAAACGCTCAGCAACAACCCAAAGCCGAACATCAGGGTCAGCATTGCCGTGCCGCCATAGGAGATCAGCGGCAAGGGCACACCGACCACCGGCAACAGCCCCATCACCATCGCGATATTAATGAAGACGTAGAAAAAGAAATTGCACACCACGCCCAGCCCCAGCAACCGGCCGAACTGATTGCGGCATCGCAGCGCAATCGCGAAACCGTAAGCCAGCACCATGGCATACAACGCCAGCAGCATCAGCCCCCCGGCCATGCCGAATTCTTCGGCGAACATCGTGAAGATAAAATCGGTTTGCTTCTCGGGCAGGAAATCGAGATGGCTCTGCGTCCCCTGAAGGAAGCCCTTGCCCCACATGCCCCCCGAACCCAGCGCGATCTCGGACTGCATGATGTGATAGCCGGCGCCGAGATTGTCGTTCTCGGGATTGAGAAAGGTCAGCAACCGGTTCTTCTGATAGGGCCGCAGGAACCGCCAGGCGATCGGCACCATCGCCGCCATGCCCAGGCCGCCAAGCGCGAACATCCACAACCTGACGCCCGCCAGAAAGAACAAACTGATCGCACCAAGCCCGAGCATCATCGCCGTGCCAAGGTCAGGTTGTTTCAACACCAATGCCGCTGGCACCAGGACCAGCAGTGTGGGCACAATCAGATGCAGCGGCTTGCCGGCCTGTTCAAGCGTGCGACCATGGAAATAATGGGCAAGTACCATCACCAAACCGATCTTCATCAGTTCGGAAGGCTGCAACGACACGGGGCCGAGTTCAAGCCAACGCTGCGCACCGAGCCCTCGCACGCCCCTGAGATCAACCAGAAACAGCAGTACGAGGCCGACCCCATAGATAGGGTAGGCGAGCCGGTACCAGACCCGTAGATCGACCAGGGCGACCGCGAACATCAGCACCAGGCCAACGCCAAAGCGCACCATCGAGGCATTGGCCCAGGGATCGCCGTGCCCATTGGCCGCCGAATACAGCACCGAGCAGCCAATGGCCGCGATCACCGTCAGCAAGGTAACCAGGCCCCAATTGATGGCAGCCAGCTTATCGCGCCACCCCAACTCGCGCTGGCGATTGCCGAATCCGAGGCTCATGGCGGGCTCAATCCGAGACCTCGTCGATCGCCGCGCCGGGCATGACGAGCCCGGCGGCAATGGCGGCGTCGATCGGGATGGCGAGGGATTTCGGTCGTTGCCGCGACGGGTCGCGCTTTTGACATTCGGTCAGGATATCGCGTGCGATCGGCGCCGCGAATTTCGAGCCACCAATGCCGTGTTCGATTACAATGGCGCAGACATAGCGCGGCTGGTCGACAG
>CAITEF010000440.1 GCA_903891315.1 uncultured Rhodospirillales bacterium
GATGCTCGACTGGTTCGAGCGTGAGACCTCGGTGCAGTTCGTCCCGACCCTCTATCCCGACTACCACCCCAAGGTCGGCGGCGGTGTCGATGTCGGCCGCTCCGTGCTGGCCAAGCCGTTCGATGTCACTGCGCTCGGCAAGGATATGAAACGCCTGCGCCCGCCGCTGTCGACGATCACCTTCATCGGGATGATGTTCAACTCCTCCAACGCCGATCTGAAGCATTTCTTCCTGGCGACCAAATCTCTGAAATCCGCGACCTACGTGGCCAAGCGCCTTGCCTCCCATGCTCTCGATCTCGCCCGCCACGGCCAAGGCGTGCAGGTCACCAGCGGCAACGCGCTCGCCGCCCGCTTGGCGAAATCCGCGCTCGATCTCGGTATCCCGATCCACACCGATACACCGGCCAAGCGCCTCATCATCGAGGATGGCGAGGTGCGCGGCGCGGTGGTTGGTGAGGGCGAGAATGAGCGTACCATCCTCGCCCGTCGCGGCGTGGTGCTGGCGGCTGGGGGCTTCCCGCATGATCTGCGGCGGATCGCCAAAGCCTACCCCCATGTCGCGCGTGGCGGTGAGCACGTCTCGCCCACTCCCATCGACAACACCGGCGACGGTGTCGCACTCGCCGAGGAAGTCGGGGCGAAGTTCGAGGTGCGTCTGGCCGCCGCAGCGGCCTGGATGCCGGTGTCGCGTGTGCCGCGCAAAGATGGCTCGTTCGGCGTCTTTCCGCATCTGCTCGACCGCTACAAGCCCGGCATCATCGCGGTGAACCGGCGCGGCCAGCGCTTCTGCAACGAGAGTGAATCTTATCACGACGTGGGGGCGGCGATGATCGCCACATGCGAGGGCGAGCAGGAGACCGCCTGCTGGCTGATCTGCGATCATCCGACGATCCGAAAATACGGCCTCGGCTATGCCAAACCCGCGCCGGTGCCGATCCAGTTCTCGCTGTCCAACGGTTACCTCACGCGTGGGGCCACACTGCGCGAATTGGCGAGCAAGATCGGAATCGACGCGGATGGCCTGGAGATGCAGGTGGCGCGCTACAACAAGGACGCCGTGCGCGGCGAGGACCCGGAATTCGGGAAAGGCAGCACCAGCTTCAACCGCTATCTCGCCGACCCCGAGAACAAGCCCAACCCGTGCGTCGGCCCCGTGCAGACCGGGCCGTTCTATGCGCTCAAACTGGTGATGGGCGATCTCGGCAGTTTCGACGGGCTGACCACCGATGCGATCGGCCGGGTGCTCGACACCCAGGACCAGCCGATTCCGGGCCTCTATGCCGTGGGCAATGACCGCGCCTCAATGATGGGCGGGAATTATCCGGGGGCGGGCATCACGCTCGGGCCGATCCTGACATTTGGGTATATCGCCGGGCGGCATCTCGCCGGTGTTGAGAACTGAGGAGCGAGCCATGTATCCCGCAAAAGCCATCGTTGACCTGCGCGTCTACACCATCCGCCTGCGCAAAATGGGCGAGTTCCTGGAGATCTTCGACCGGCTCGCCATGCCGGTGCAGCTCAAATATCTCGGCGCCCCCTTGGGCATCTACACCTCCGCCGTCGGCCCCCTCAATCAGGTGACGCATCTGTGGGGCTTTGACGATATGGGCCAGTTCGAAGCCGCCCATGCCGCGCGTGACAAAGATCCGGATTGGCCCGCCTATCTGCATGCCACCGCCGATCTCATCCTCGCCCAGGAAACCCGCCTCATTCGCCGGGTGGCGATGGCCTCGGTGGAAGGGCGCGCGCCATGAAGACCGGGCCGGATCATTGGCTGGGGCTTGAAGGCCGCGTCTGCGTCGTCACCGGCGCAGGCGGCGGGCTCGGCACCGCGCTTGCGGTGAACTTCGCCGGAGCCGGGGCCCGCGTCGTCCTGCTGGATCGCAGCGCCGAACAACTCGCCATCGCCGCCGGAGAAGTGCTCCGACTGGTCGGGGCGGAGGCGCACACCGTGGTGTGTGACGTCTCCAACCAAGCCAGCGTGACCGAAGCGGCCCTGACCAGCGAGCGCGTGGCGGGGCGCGCCGACATCCTGGTCAACAACGCCGCCCTGCTGCGGCCCGGCGCGCTCGACACACTCACGCTGGAGGACTGGAACACACTCCTTTCCGTCAATCTCGGCGGCTATTTCCTCTGCGCGCAAGCTTTCGGGCGACAGATGAAGGGCAGGGGCGGGGCCATAGTCCATATCGCCTCGATCTCCGGCAGCCATGCCCAAGGCGTGAGCGGGGCCTATTCCGTCAGCAAGGCGGGGATCATCATGCTCTCGCGCCAGATCGCCACCGAATGGGGCGCAGACGGCATTCGCAGCAATGTCGTCAGCCCCGGCATGGTCGAGACCCCGATGTCCGCCCCGTTCTATGCCACCCCGGGCGTGCGCGAGCGGCGCAGTACGGTCATCCCGGCAGGTCGCATCGGCCAGCCGCAAGACATCGCCGATGCGGCGTTGTTCCTGGCCAGTGACCGGGCGAGCTATATCAATGGGGATGAGATCGTCGTCGATGGTGGCTATACCCGCATGCTGATGAACCTCATCCCACGCCCCGGCTTCGAGAAACCAGCCCCTTGAACGCGGCATAGTTGCCTTGCCGGTCAGCCGCGCGCAGGATTCGCCCCGCACCGATCTCGCGAGCAAGATGGCCAAAGCCCCAGCGATTCCGCGTTTCTTTCTCTACGGCGATCCGCCAGACGAGGTGGAGCTCGATTTCCTGCACGCCGAGCGCATCCAGTTGCGCTCCGGCCAACATGATTGGCGCATCGCCGCCCACGCCCATCCCGATCACGTTCAGATCCTGCTCGTCGAACAGGGCGGTGGCTGGATGCGGGTCGATGGCGTCGATTTCCCAGCCCATGCCCCCGCGCTGATGCTGATCCCGGCCGGCATGGTGCACGAGATCGGCTTCGAGCCCGACACTGACGGCGTGGTGGCCACCATTGCCAGCGCCTATCTGCGCGATATCGCCCGCATCGATCCCGCGTTGGCCGCGGTGGTCCACCGCCCGATGACCCAGGAATTCGCCACCGATTCCGCACCCTTGGCCGAGTTCTCGGCCGCCTTCGAGGCCTTGCTGCGCGAGTTCGTCTGGCAGGCACCGGGCAGGCGGGCGGCAATTGCCGCCCAGTTGCAACGCATCCTGGTCGGCCTGCTGCGGGTCGCCACCCCGCAAACCGCCGAAGTCGGGATGGCGCGGCGCAATCTCGATCTGGTGCATCGCTATCGTGAACTGATCGAGCATCATTTCCGTCAGCAGCATCGGATCGCCTTCTATGCCGGACAGTTGCACATCACCGTGGCCAGGCTGAACGCCGCCTGTCAGGACGTGGCGGGGCGCTCGGCGTCGAATTTGCTGTTCGACCGGCTGGCCATCGAGGCCAAGCGGCATCTGCTCTACACCAATCTCGGCATCTCCGAGATCGCCCACAGCATCGGCTTTGAGGATGCCGCCTATTTCAGCCGGTTTTTCACCAGAAGGGCCGGGGTGCCGCCGAGCCGGTTTCGGGGGGCGCCATAGAGCGTGATGGCCTTGCGTTGAACCCTTAGAGTATCCGTCCGACCGATCGGAATCGATCGGCCGGACGGGCGTTGCTCTAAGACGCCGTCATTGCAAGCGCAGCGCAGCAATCCACCGCGATGCAGCCAGTTGCGCGATGGATTGCTGCGCTGCGCTTGCAATGACGATTTGGCCTAATCTGCGTTCATAGCTTAATCTTACACTTGGCCCGCTCCTCTTGGGCCTCCCTCACCCCGCCTTCTCCACCAAATCCCGCAATGCCTGATTGACCTTGCCCTGCCAGCCTGGCCCCATCGCGCGCAGTCTTGCGAGAACATCCTGATCAACGCGAACCGACATCATCTGCTTTGGCCGTTCCAACGCCGGCCGGCCACGGCGGATCAGAACGCCAGCGCGGCGGATTTCGGCGCGGTCGAACATCTCATCGGTCATTTCCGGCGCGTCGTCGGGGTCAACCCAGGCGGTCTCGGTAGCGTTGCTCTTCTTTGGCATGGCCAAACCTCATCGAAATCACGTGCCGCGCACCGTTGCGATGCGTCCAGATCAACATCACAAACCGCCCGCGCAGATAGCCCGCCGTTTGGAAGCGCACCTCGCCATAATCGCGACGGTCATCGGTGACGGTACACACATCCCCGTCGAACACCGCTTCGGCATCGGCGAAATCAAGTCCGCGCTCGGCCAATGTTCAGGTGCGCTTGGCGGGATCGAAGCTGATCCTCAAGAATTAAATGTATTGACGTTTATTGAGCGGGTCAAGATCGTTCCCCTGGCCGAACCAGGAGCAGACTCTGCCACACCATCCGAGCCCGGAAAGTCAGGGATTTACCGCATCACCCCAACAACCGCCCCACCACCCGCGCCGTGTAATCCACCACGGGAATAATCCGCCCATAATTGATCCGCGTCGGCCCGATCACCCCAATCGCACCCACAATCCGCCCCGCCCCGTTGCGCGCCGGGGCCACCACCATCGAGACCCCGGTATTGCCGAACAGTCCGCTCTCGGCGCCGATGAAAATCCGCACGCCCTCGGATCGCTCGGCCAGATCCAACAGCCGGATCATCGTCTCCTGCGTCTCCAGCCGCTCGAACAGCGTCTGAATGGCCGAGAGCTTGTCGAGTTCCGTCACATCAGACAGCAGTTTCGCCTGACCGCGCACGATCAGCGAGCCGCCCCTGCCCTCACCCGTCCAGGTCGCCAAACCGGCAGCGACGACCTGGGCTGCCAATGCATCGAGCTGGGTGCGGTTCTCCGCCATCTCTTCCGTCACAACCCGGCGCAATTCCACCAAGGGGCGGCCCGCCAGTCTCGCATTGAGGTAATTGCCCGCCTGCACCAGCGTCGACGGCGGAACCCCTGCGGGGATTTCGATCACCCGGTTTTCGACATGCCCGTCACCGCCCACCAGCACCACCAGCGCCCGCCCCGAGCCGAGCGGGACGAACTCGATATGCCGCAACGCGCCCTCAGATTTCGGAGCGAGCACCATCCCGGCCGCCGCCGACAAGCCGGAGAGCATTGTCGATGCCTCGGCCAGTGTGTCCTCCAGCGAGCGCCCAGCAGCTTCAACCGCGCCCGAAATCGCCTCGCGGTCATCCTCAGCCAGCTCGCCGAATTGCAATAGACCGTCGACAAACAGCCGCAACCCCAACTCGGTGGGCAGCCTGCCGGCCGACGTATGCGGTGAAAACAACAGTCCCGCATCGGTCAGATCCGCCATCACATTGCGGATTGTCGCCGGGCTGAGGCTCATCGGCAATCGGCGGGACAGCGTGCGGCTGCCGACCGGCTCACCGGTTTCGACATATTGCTCGACGATCTCACGCAGCACGGCGGCGGAGCGGACATCAAGGCCCGGTGTCGGGCGAGGCGGGATGGGCAGCGGGTGGTCCATTGCGCCGGGTGCGATCATATGAGGGTTAGTACTCAGAGTAGCACATTAGCGGGGAGAAATCGAAAAACCGTCAAGACGCCA
>CAITEF010000441.1 GCA_903891315.1 uncultured Rhodospirillales bacterium
CAAGCAGATGGCCGACGCGTTCTTCAACAATTTCTCTGCCGCCGTGCAGGCGATGGCAGCCCCCGCTGGCACCGCAGCCCCCGCACCGCTGGTGCAAGCACAATTGTCGGTGTTCGACTTGATCCCCGAGGAAATCGGCGGCCTGCCGATTGTCGCCTGGCTCGGCATCCTGATCTATCTGCCGATCTTCTACCTGATCCTGAGCGCCTATCTGTGAGCCTGCCCGGCTCCGTCGCCGAGACCGAGGCACTGCTCGCGGCGGGTGGCTATGTGGCGGACACTGCGCTGTCCACCACTGTCTTCCTGGCCCTTTCGATGCAGCGTCCGCTGTTTTTGGAAGGCGAGCCCGGCACCGGCAAAACCGAGATCGCCAAGGTGCTGGCGAGTGGTCTCGGCCGTCGTCTGGTGCGGCTGCAATGCTATGACGGGCTTGATCTCGCGGCATCCGCCTATGAGTGGGATCATGCCCGCCAGTTGATGGCGATCCGTCTGGCCGAGGCACGCGGTGAGGCGGCGAGCACCGACATCTATGCCCGCGAATTCCTGCAATCGCGTCCGCTGCTATCGGCCATCGACCCGGATCAGCCGCCCGCCGTGCTGCTGATCGACGAGTTGGACCGTGCCGACGAACCGTTCGAGGCGTTTTTGTTGGAGGTGCTGGCGGATTTCCAGCTCACCATCCCGGAATTCGGCACTGTGCGCGCCGCTGTCCCGCCCGTGGTGGTGCTGACGTCGAACCGCACGCGCGAGGTGCATGACGCCATTCGCCGTCGCTGTCTGTATCAATGGGTGGATTACCCAACTGCGGCCCGCGAGCGCGAGATTTTGACCCGCAAGGCCCCGAACGTGTCGGCGCGGCTGTCGGCGGAGATCGTGGCGTTCGTGCAGCGTCTGCGGCAGGAAGACATCTTCAAACTGCCGGGCGTGGCGGAGACCATCGATTGGGCGGGAGCGCTGATGCATTTGGATCAGCATGAATTGGCACCGGGTGCGGTGAATGAGACGCTGGGCGTGTTGCTGAAGTATCAGGACGATATCGCCAAAATCCGTGGGGCGGAGGCGGCGAAGCTGGTCGATGAGGCGAAGGCGGCGGCGCAAACCCTCTCGGCGGCATGACCGGCCAGATCCCCACCAATGTTCTGCACTTCGCCCGCCTGCTGCGTCGCGCCGGGCTGAAAGTGGGGCCCGCCGACATGCTCGCTGCCCAACAGGCGGTGGGGCTGATCGACATCGGCAACAAGCAGCAGATGCAATCCGCCCTGAGGGCTACGATGGTGCATCGGCACGAAGACACCGATCTGTTCGATTACGCCTTCTCGATCTATTGGCGCGACCCGGCAGCGGCGATGCAGGCCAAGGCGATGGCGGCCCTCGATGGCGGCAAGGAGACAGCCCCCGAGAAGGCGCCGCCCGGTGCGAAGCGCATCGAGGACGCGTTTCGCCCCAAACAGGAAAAGCGCGAAATCCCGGATGATCGCCCCGCCGAATATGACGCGGTGATGACGGTCTCTGAGCGCGAGCGGCTCAACACGATGGATTTCGAGGCGATGTCGGCCGCCGAGATCGCCCAGGCCAAGGCAGAGATCGCCCGGCTGCATCTGCCGCTCGACGAAAAACGCACCCGCCGTCATCGCCCCGACGCTTCCGGCCCGCGCATCGATCTGCGCGCGACGCTGCGCCGCTCGTTGCGCCAGGGCGGCGAACTCGCCGTGCTCGCCCGCACGCGGCGCACCACCAAGCCGCCGCCTTTGGTGGTGTTGTGCGACATTTCGGGCTCGATGGCGCGCTACGCGCAGATTTTGCTGCATTTTTTGCACGCAGTCGCCAATGACCGCGACCGCGTGCATTCCTTCCTGTTCGGCACGCGGCTGTCCAACATCACCCGTCAATTGAAGGCGCGGGACCCGGAAGTGGCGTTCCAACTCGTCGCCCATGCCGTGCCGGATTGGTCCGGTGGCACGCGGATCGGTGAGGCGATTGCGCGGTTCAACCATGATTGGTCCCGCCGCGTGTTGGGCCAAGGGGCTGTAGTGCTGCTGGTGACCGACGGGCTGGACCGCGAGGGCGCGGCTGGGCTGGCCGACGAGATGGAGCGGCTGCACAAATCCTGCGCAAGGCTGGTCTGGCTCAATCCGCTGTTGCGCTGGGACGGGTTCGCACCAAAATCCCAGGGGATACGGGCGATGCTGCCGCATGTGGACGAGTTCCGCACGGTCCACAACATCGCCAGCCTGAGAAGCCTCGTTGAAACCCTCTCCCGCCCGGCCAGCCCGCGCGAGATGGATCGTTGGAGGAAAGCCCTATGACCGACATGCTCGCGATTGCCGCCGACTGGAAAGCCGCAGGGGAAGACGTGGCGATTGCCACCGTGGTGGAAACCTGGGGCAGCAGCCCACGCCCGACCGGCAGCCAATTGGTGGTGACCAAATCGGGCCGGCTGGAAGGCTCGGTGAGCGGTGGATGCATCGAGGGGGCCGTTGCCGAGGCGGCGATTGCCTCCATCGAGAGCGGCATTCCGCGTTTGCTCGATTTCGGCATTTCCAACGAGCAGGCCTGGGAGGTTGGGTTGGCCTGCGGTGGCAAGGTGAAAGTGTTCGTGGAGCCGCTGGTATGAGGTCCGAAGCTCTTGCAGACCTTCAGCAAGCCCGTGCGGCCAAGCGCCCTGTGGTGTTCGCCACACGGTTGTCCGATGGGTTTCAGTGCCTTTTGCCGAGCTCGTCGGCCTCTGCAGCGCTGAATGAGTCGGCGCATCGCGCGCTCTCCCGCGACGAGAATGCGACGAAGGAGATTGAGGGCGAGAGCTGGTTCCTGCACGCCTACTCGCCGCCCGTCCGGCTGGTAATCGTCGGCGCGGTGCATATCGCGCAATCTTTGGTGCCGATGTGCGCGCCGCTCGGCTTCGATCTGATTGTCGTCGATCCGCGCCGCTCGTTTGCCACCGAGGAGCGGTTCCCCAATGTGACGCTGATGGATGATTGGCCCGACGACGCGATGGAGAAGATTGCCCCCGATGCGCGCACCGGGGTGGTGACTCTTACGCATGATCCGAAGCTCGACGACCCGGCGCTGGATCGCGCGCTGAAATCCGACGCGTTCTATATCGGCTCGCTCGGCAGCCGAAAGACGCACGCCGCTCGCCTGGGCCGCTTGGCGGCGCTCGGACATTCCGAGGCGACATTGGCGCGGATCAAGGGGCCGGTGGGGCTGGATATCGGGGCGGTGTCTCCGCCCGAGATCGCGCTGTCGATCCTGGCGGAGTTCGTCGCCTATCGCCGCACGATCGGCCAAACCACATGATTTTCGGCGACACCCCTCTCGACCAAGCGGAGGGCGCGTTGCTGGCGCATTCTCGCAGGGCTGGGAGCGTGATGCTGAAGAAGGGCACCGTGCTGGACGAGGTCGCCATCGCGGCTTTGCGCGGGGCTGGTTTCAACTCCGTGGTGGCAGCCCGTCTTGATCCGGGCGATTTGCTGGAAAACCCGAGTGCCGACCGTCTCGCCGCCCGCCTCGCTGCCCCGAATTTGCGCGCCACTGCCGCCCATACCGGGCGGGTGAATTTGATCGCCGAGCAGGCCGGGTTGTTGCTGGTGGATCGGGCGGCGATTGAGGCGATCAATCTGGTGGATGAATCGCTGACGGTGGCAACACTCGCCGATGCCGCCGTTGTCTCGCCCGGCGACATGGTGGCGACGATCAAGGTGATTCCGTTTGCGGTGCCAATGGCAATGCAGGAGGCCGTCGAGGCCGCCGCCAGCATGGGCGCGCTGTCGCTGCATCCGTTCCGCACGATGAAAGTGGGCCTTGTGCTGAGCGAGATGGGCACGCTCAAGCAGAGCATCATCGACAGCACGATCAGCGTCACACGCGATCGCGTGGCAAATTTCGGTGGCGAATTGCTCGCACCGCTGCGCTGCCCACACGACACCGCCGCCATCGCCGCGGCTTTGGGTCAGTTGCGGGCCTCTGGTGCCGAGTTGCTGCTGGTCTCTGCGGCGTCGGCAACGGTGGATCGCCATGATGTTGGCCCCTCGGCGATTGTGGCGGCAGGCGGCGAGATCACCCATTTCGGGATGCCGGTCGATCCCGGCAATCTGATTTGCATGGGCCGGATTGGCGACATCCACGCCATCGTGCTGCCGGGCTGCGCGCGAAGCCCGAAGCTCAACGGCATCGATTTTGTCCTCGCCCGCATCTTCGCGGGGCTGCCGGTGGGGCGGGCGGAGATCATGCGGATGGGTTTGGGCGGTCTGCTGAAGGACACGGTCAGCCGTCCCCTTCCCAGAGTGCGCGCGCCTGCCCAGCGACGGATCGCGGCACTGGTGCTGGCCGCTGGGAGTTCGCGGCGGATGGGCGGGCGGCATAAATTGTTGATCGCGGGTGCCGATGGGCGGGCGATGGTGGCGCGGTCGGCGGACAATCTGATCGCGGCAGGCATCGCGCCGATCCTCGTCGTCACCGGCCATCGCGCCGATGATGTGCGTGCGGCGCTGGCGGGCCGGGATGTTCGCTTCGTCCACGCGGATCGCCACGAGGAAGGTCTCGCGGAGAGCCTCAAGGCTGGTCTGGCAGCTCTGCCGGAGGATGCAGCCGCCGTGATGGTGTGTCTGGCCGATATGCCGCTGGTCGAGCCCGCCACAATCGGCCTGATCGCCGCCGCCTATGACCCGGATGAGGGCCGCCTGATCGTGGTGCCAACCCATGACGGCGTGCAAGGCAATCCGGTGCTGTGGGATCGCAGCTTTGTCGATGAGATGATGGCGCTGTCAGGCGACACCGGGGCGCGGGCTCTGCTCAAGCGTCACATGGAATCGGTGGCAGAGGTGGAGATCGCCAGTGACTCGGTCTTGCGCGATTTCGACACGCCGGAGAGTCTGGCCTCCTTGCCGGGGTGAGGCAAACAGGTTAACGAAGTTGTCAAAGTTGACAAATTAAAGGGTCTTTGATAGGTAGATTTATGGAAGTGATGACCCGTGCAACGGAAATCGCCACACACACCGCCGCAGAGGTGGAGTCGGCGCTGCGCGAAGCAGCTGAGCTTGGTCCGCGGGCGAAGGCGATTTTGCACAGCAGGGCCATCGCGGCTGAGGATCTGAAAGCCGCGGGTGGAGCGTTCACCTTGGCTGAAGTCTGCCAATTGCGCGGCGGGATCTCGAGGCAGGCGATCTACAAGGCTGTTCAGGAAAAGCGCATCCTCGCCGTTGGCCCTGAAAGAACGCCACGTCGGTTCCCAGTCGCGCAGTTCAACGACAATGGTGAACTGGTTGAAGGGTTGCGTGACGTTTATCTCGCACTCGACACTGACAATGGTTTTGCAGTGTTGAATTTTCTCATGCGTGCACGCGGTGACCTCGACAACAGGCGACCGATTGACCTTTTACGCAACGGAGACATCGCGCCCGTGCTGACGCTCGCCATGAGCATCGGTGACAGCGACCTTTGATTTTTGATCCGCCCAGCACACCTATTTTGTCTTCCACCGTCTGATCTCGCCCAGCGTTCACCTAGTCTGGAGATTTTGCCTGAGGGATCACCCCTGCACCGATATTACCGACGCTTTGATCGGTCAGGTCAACCAATTGAACCGCTGCGATTTTCATCGTCACGAAAGAATAGATTCGATGATACACTTGAAAAATTTGGAGTTCTATACGCTGGAGACGACGAAAAATGTGCATTTTCTGAGATTTTTTAAGGGAGCAGAATTCCGTCCAACTGTCACGCCGCGAGGTGAGCCTTCGTGCACATGTCGTTTTTGCTGCCCAAGGTGACTTGGTGATGTTACGGCTATATGGCGCAGGCCTCGCAGCGGTTGGCGCGACGGCAGAAGTATCGTCATGCCCACCACCTTACGAAATTCCGCAGGAATGGTCGCGTGCGTTACATTTGGCGTTTCCGCAAATTTCCGGGATCGATTACCGTTCACGGCATGACAACGACAAAATCGCCGACGCGATTTTTGACACAGCACCAAACCTGCGCGAGTTGTCACGAAACGAAGAACTGAACACCGACGCTTTTTGGAAACTCGCTGAGCGCTATAACGTCGGCATGGCACCTTGAGGAAACTCAGAATATGCGCATAACTGCCGGTGACGCCGAACTTGTCCTCGCCCCAGAGATGGGCGGTGCCGTGGTCTCCTGGACCATCGCAGGCGCTCCGATCTTCCGCGCCGAGAACCCCAACGCGGCAGGCTCGCGCGATCATGCGTGTTATCCGCTGTTCCCGTTCTCCAACCGGATCGCCAACCGCCGCTTTACCTGGGACGGCATTACCTACGAACTCCCGGCCTTGATCAACCAATGGGCGATCCATGGCTCGGCCTGGAAGCGGCCTTGGCGTGCCGAGGGGAGCGCTATGGTGATCGATTACGAACCGAGCGAACTCTGGCCCTTTGCTTTTCACGCCGAGCAGCGCTTCGATCTGCGCCCGGATGGGCTGACGATGGGGTTGTCGATCACCAACGCCGACAAAAAGCCGGTGCCGTGTGCCATCGGCATCCATCCGTTCTTCTGGCGCGACGAGACAACGCGGTTGGAATTACCGGTCCAGACCTACTGGGTGCCGGATGCCGAGAAGATCCCGATCGACAAGGCTTCAGTGCCGCCGGAATTCGACTTCCGCACCGAACGCGCGCTCGGCAATGTCGAAATCGATCATTGCTTTTCCGGCTGGGACGGCACGGCGCGCATTGTCTGGCCGTCACGCGGCAAGATGCTGACGATGAAAGCCTCCGAGCCGTTGCGCCATGTGGTGTTCTACACCCCGCTGGGTCGTCCGTTCTTTGCCGTGGAACCCGTGTCCAACCGCAATGACGCGCTCAACCACATGCAGGACAGCGACGATCACGGGATGGTGGTTTTGGCCCCGGGTGAGGCGCTCAGCGGGACGGTGGAGATGCTCATCAGCTAAAATGCAAATCGGGAACGATTTGCATTTTACATCATCATAAATTTTCGTCCATAACCTGCCGGGGGAATCGCAGAGCAACGCGCTTCCGATCAAGGGAGAGTGTGATGCGTTCCTGGATTGCAGTGACGGCCCTGGTCGGTTGCGTGTTTTTCGGTTCCAGCGCTCGGGCCGCCAAAATCGATTGGACGCTGACCGGTGCCACATTCAACGGAGGCAATGTCGCAGTTAATGGTACATTCGCAACCAACGACAGTCAGACGATTTCGTACGACCTGTTGTTGACCGGTGCCATTTCCAGCGAATGGACCCAAAGCAACACCACTCTCGCCAGTGTGGGAACCACCAGCTTTGACATCACGGTCGGCTCCAACGAACTCATGATAGTGTTCACATCGGATTTGGATGGCCTGACGTCACCTGATTCCGTTTCCGGTGGATTTGTCTGCGTTGGCAACTGCAATTATGGCGAAGGATTTAATTATACTGACAGTACAGGGGGCGCGACGGGAGTGCCCGAAGCCACCCCAGCGCCCGAACCCGCCTCGATGGCACTCCTCGGCAGCGGTATGATCGCGCTGGCGGGTTTGCGGAAGCTGCGCCGCAAAGGCTGATCGTCCTAGACGCGAAGCCGCAGCAAACTCACGCACATCGCCACCAACGCCATCCCCACCGCAATCGACACGGCCAATTGGCCGCCCACCGCCACACCCTGTTGGGCGGTGAACCCGAACACGACGGCCACAAGCGCAGCACCCAGCGTCTGCCCGACCAGGCGTGAACTGGACAACACGCCGCTGCCGGCCCCGCTGCGCTCGCGCGGGGTGGCGGCGATCAGCAGGCGGTTGTTGGGGGCCTGAAACATCGAGAACCCTGCCCCACATAGCGCCATCCGCCACGCCATGTTGAGCCAACTGGCATGGGAAGGCGCCAGCGCCACCGAGAGCAACCCCAGAGTGAGCAATCCAAGCCCCACCCCGCCGAGCTTGCCCGCCGGAACCCGGTCGGCAAGTCTGCCGGCGAGCGGGGAAATGATCGCTGATGTCAGTGGCCAGGGCGTGATCAGCAGGCCCACACTAACGGTTGAAAGCCCGTTCGCCTCGAACAGGAATGGCAGCGAGACGAAAGTCATCGTGGACGCGACGAACGAGAGCACCGAGGTCAGCGAGGACAACGCAAACACCGGGATCGCAAATAAATCCACCGGCAATAGCGGTGCGCGCTGACCACGTTGCGAGCGGATGAACACCACACCGATCAACAGCGCCACCAAAGCCTCGCCCGCCACCATCGGCCAAGATGCGCCATGGCCGATGCCGTCCACCGCCGACAATGCCAATCCGAACATCCCCGCATTGAGCAATGCCGCCCGCCAGTCGAAGCGATGCGTGGCATGCGGGGTGACCGGCAGCGACGCCGTCATCAGGAAGGCTGCGATTCCGAACGGGACGTTGATGAAGAACAGAAACGGCCAGGGGGCGACTGTCAAAATTCCGGCAGCAATCGACGGCCCTGCAGCGGACGAGATTGCCACCAGCATCGAGTTGATCCCCATCCCGCGCCCAAGCTGTGCGCGCGGGAAAATGAAGCGCACCAGTGCGGTGTTCACGCTCATCAACCCCGAAGCGCCGAACCCCTGCAGCACGCGCGCCAAGGTCAGCATCTCCAGGCTGGTGGACATCGCGCAGCCCAGTGACGCGATGGTGAACACCACAACACCCCAGGAATAAATCTTCCGATAGCCGACAATGTCGCCCAGCGCCGCCAAGGGCAGCAGCGAGACGGTGATCGCCAACTGATAGGCATTGACCACCCAGATGCTCTCGGCCGGCATCACATGCAGATCGGCGGAGATTGTCGGCAGTGCGATATTGGCAATCGAAGCGTCCAGCACCGACATGGTGATCACCAACGCCTGCGCCAAAATGGCCCAGAAACGCTTCGGCCAGGGCACGCCATCGGCAATTTCATTCATGGCAAAACTCCGCTCCGGGCAGAGTGTCGTGCTGTCTCGCATTTGCACAAGACCCAGTGCCGCGCCCTCGCCTTGCGCCCTTACCCCTGTTGCGGGGCTCACCGCGCGTGCCATTATGTGGCGGAATCAGGAGTGAAGTGGCCCGCATGTCTGATCCCGATTGGGAAATTCCGCAGAATCTGCAACCGGAACCCGGCGAATACACCTTCGATCTGGAAGGTGCGCTTCGCTCGGTGGTCAGCCTGCGCGCCAGCGTGCCGTCGGATGCGTTCACCGCCGAGTCGTTGGGCACCGAACGTACCGGTTCCGGCGTGGTCATCCGTGCGCCCGGCGCACCGGAGGGGCTGGTGCTGACCATCGGCTATCTGATCACCGAGGCGGAGACTGTCTGGTTGGTCGCACATGACGGTCGCGCGGTGCCCGGCCACGCGCTGGCTTACGATCAGGCGACCGGGTTCGGGCTGGTACTCGCACTCGGCAAACTCGGCGTGTCTGGGCTTGAACTCGGGTTTTCCGAGCGGATCGCCCTTGGTGAAAGCCTCGTCATGGCCGCAGGCGGTGGGCTGGCGCGCGCGATGGAGACGCGCTTGGTCGGGCGGCAGGAATTCGCCGGCTATTGGGAATATCTGCTCGACGACGCGCTGTTCATCGCCCCCGCCCACCCGTTCTGGAGCGGATCGGCGTTGATCGGCCCGGATGGTCGGCTGATCGGCATCGGCTCGCTGATTCTGCAACAGGGCGACGCCTCAGGGCAGCGGGCCGACATGAACATGGTCGTGCCGATCGATATCCTGCACCCGATCCTCAACACCATGCTCACCACCGGCAGCTCCGGCCGTCCGCCGCGTCCGTGGCTTGGGATGTTCGTGATGGAGAACGATGGCGGGCTCGCGGTCGGCGGCCTCGCCGATGGCGGACCGGCGGCGCGCGCGGGCGTTCAGGTGGGCGATCAGGTGGTGGGGATCAACGACGAGGAGGTCTCCGAGGTCGCCGCCCTTTGGCGCGCACTCTGGGCGGTGGGGGCACCCGGCACCGAGGTCAAGCTGCAAATCCATCGCGGGGCTGCGACGCTGACGGTGCGAGTGATCACCGGCGACCGCAACAAGGCGCTGCGTTCGCCGTCGATGCATTAATTCTTCACCGCCGAAGCTTTGTTTGATCCGGATCAAGGCGACGTTCCGCCTTCGCCGGAATCGTTGCCTGCCAAGCAAAAATCAAAACCGGCAGGTGAAGCATGACCGCAAACCGAGGATACATCCCGCCCACCCGCCGTCCCGATGCGCTCGGCGTGCATTCGGTCGATCATTTTGCGCTGGTGGTGCCCGATCTGGCGGTGGCGAAGGATTTCTATCTGAAGTTTGGGCTTGATGTGCGCGAGGATGGCGAGGAGCTGTCGCTATACACTTTCGGCCATCCGCATCGCTGGGGCCGCGTGGTCGAAGGGCCCGCCAAGAAGCTGCACCATGTCTCGTTCGGCGCGTTCGAGGACGACATGCCGCGTTTCGCCGAACATCTGCAGCGCCTCGGCGTCGAACGGATAGACGCACCGACGGGCTTTGGCAGCAACGGAATCTGGTTCCGTGACCCAGACGGCTCGCTGCGCGAAATCCGTGCCGCCGTGAAGAGTTCAACCAACCACAAGGCCGAGTTTTCCGTTCCGATCTGCGGGGACGGCGCACGCGGCACAGTCTCGCGTGAGGAGGCTCCCACAGTCAGGCCGCGCCGGTTCAGCCACATGCTGACCTATGTGGGCTCTGCGCAGAAGGCGATCACCTTCTATTCCGACGTGCTCGGCCTCAAGCTCGCGGATGCGGCGGGCGATGATGTCGCCTTCATGCACGCCATCCACGGCAGCGACCATCACATCCTGGCGTTTGCCACCGGCGGCGGGCCGGGGTTGCATCATTCGTCATGGGATATGGGCGGGATCGAGCAGATCGGACTTGGCGCGATGCACATGGCCGATAGCGGTTACGCGCGCGGTTGGGGGCTTGGGCGGCATGTGCTGGGCTCGAATTATTTCCACTATATCCGCGACCCGTGGGGCAGTTACGCCGAGTATTCCGCCGATATCGACTATATCCCGGTCACCCAGGATTGGGAGGCGAAGACATGGGCGCCGCACAACGCGTTCTATCTCTGGGGCCCGACGCCGCCGGATGATTTCGTGACGAATTACGAGGCGGCTTGATCAACAAGCACAGCGTCAGAGTCCAGAAGTCGTAGTTTCAGCTCTACGACTTCTGGATCGCTACGCTTCGCTCACGATGACAGGTGATGTGGGGCGGTTACTGCCTGACTGCCGCGTCCAACACGTCGCCAATACTGCCCTCGGCACTGATGCCCATCACATGCACCGAGTGCCAGAGCGCGTAATGCAGCAGGCTCCAGGCCGGTTGTGAATCGCCCGCCGCGTCGGCGATGACCGCGCGCACCACGTCGCGCGGCACCACGGCGGCAATCCCCGGCTGGGCGGCGATCTGGTTCGCCAGGGCGTCACCACGGCGCGCGATCCAGCCGCCGACCGGAGGCTTGAACCCCTTCTTGCGCGCCCAGGCCCCGGCCTGCGGGAAGGCCCCCGCCAACCAGCCGCGCAGCAGCTTCTTGCCCATTTTCAGCCCGACCTTCTCGTGATCCGGCAGTGTGAAGGCAAAATCAGCGACGACCGGGTCGAGAAACGGCGTGCGGCCCTCGACGCCGTGGACCATCAGCGTGCGATCCAGCTTGATCAGCAGATCGTTGGGCAGCCATTCCTGGCAATCGACGAACTGTGCCGCTTGCACCGAGGAGCGATCCACTGCCGCCGCCTCGGCCCGCGCAATCCCGTCGCGCCAGCCGATGAGGCCGGGGATCGTGGAGCCGAACACGCCGCCCGAGCGCGGCTTGCGGACGATCCAGCGCAAGGGGGCGCGCTGTTTGCGATAGCGGGCATAGCCGCCGAACAACTCGTCGCCGCCCTCGCCGCACAGCGTCACCTTCAGCCCACCTGCGCGGGCGGCGCGGCCCAGCATCCAACTCGGCAGCACGGCGGCGTCAGATGTCGGGTCGTCGATGCAGGCGGCGATTTGCGGGGCAAGGTTCCAGAAATCCTGCTCGCCCATCTCGATGCGGGTGCAATCGGCACCCATCGCTTTGGCCAGACGCAGCGCCTCGGTGGTCTCGTCCACCCCCTCGGCACCTTGCCAGCCCACGGTGAGCGCCTGGATGCGGTTGCCGGTCAGCCGGCTCATCAGCGCGAGCAGGGCCGCCGAATCGACGCCGCCGGAGAGGAACAGACCGTAGGGCACGTCGGATTGCAGATGCGCGGCGACGGAATTCGTCAGCACGTCATCGACGCGACGCAGCGCCTCGTTATGGCTGATCGCGCGCGGGCGGCCGGGCGGGAGTGCGGTGGCGCGGTGGCGGGAGACAATCCGCCCGTGTTCGATCACCAGCGTCTCGCCGGGTAGAACCCGCGAGATGCCGGGGAAGATGGTCTCGGCACCGGTGGTGAATTTCAGTTGGAGCAATTCAGCCACGCGGACGCGGTCCGGCTCATTGCCACCGAGACCGGCAGCGAGCAGAGCCTGCGGTTCAGAGGCGAAGGCGAACAGGCTCTCATTCTGCGCGTAATAGAGCGGCTTGATGCCGAACGGGTCGCGCGTGAGCACGAGGCGGTTCTGCAGCGGGTCATGGACAGCCAGCGCATACATGCCGCGCAGACGGTCGGCGAAGCTGGGGCCGAACATGTCGTAGAGGAACGCTGGCGGCTCACAATCCGATTGGGTGCGGAACGCGGCATTCGGCATCGCGGCGCGCAAATCCGGGTTGTTGTAGATCTCGCCATTGCCGATCAGCGCGGTGCCGTCTTGCCGGTCGTTGGAGACGCCGAACAGCGGCTGATCGCCGGTGACGAGATCGACAATGGCCAGCCGCACCTGGATCAGCGCGATGCCCCCGCGCACCAGCCTGCCGAACCCGTCCGGACCGCGATGGGCGATGGCGTTTTGCAGCCGGTCGAGCATCGCCGGATCGGGCGCTTGGCCGTTGCATGTCATCACACCCGCAATGCCGCACATCAGAAATTCTCCATTCCCGAGACGGCTTACAACCGGAGGCGGGATGTCGCCAATGACTGCCATGCATGGTAGGGGGCGGCATGCGAATCCTTTTCGTCACGTCCAGCCGCATCGGTGATGCGGTACTCTCCACCGGCCTGCTCGATCATCTTCTCAAGCAGTATCCCGAGGCGACCTTCACCATCTTCACCGGACCGGTGGCGGAGGACGTGTTCGCACGCATGCCGCGCCGGGATCTGACCATTGTGCGCGACAAGATGCGGTTCGGTCGGCATTGGCTCGATTTGTGGTGGTATGCGATCCGGCATTGGTGGGAGTTGGTGGTCGATATCAGGGCCTCCGCGCTCTCCTATGTGGTGCCGACGCTGCACCGGGCGGTGAAGCGCAAAAGCCGCGGCCACAAGACTGAACAACTCGCCCGCATGCTCAAACTTGACCCGCCGCCGCTGCCGGTGATGTGGACCAACGAGGAAGATCGCGCCTTGGCCGCGAAGCTGTTGCCAGAGGGTGGGCCGATCATCGGCCTTGGCCCGACCGCCAACTGGGACGGCAAAGTCTGGCCGCCGGAGCGGTTTGCCGCACTCGCCGCGCGACTGCGTGAGAGCGCGCTTCCGGGGGCTCGGGTGGCCGTGTTCGCGGGACCCGGGGCGAAAGAGGCGGCGCTCGCCGCTCCGTTGCTGGCTGCCGTGCCGGATGCAATTGATCTGACCGGCAAGCTTTCGCTGCCGGAGGCGGCCGCGTGTCTGGCGCGGTGTGCTGTGTTTATTGGCAATGATTCGGGGCTGATGCATATCTCGGCGGCGTCGCGCACGCCCACACTCGGCTTGTTCGGCCCAACGCCCGCGGACGAATACGCGCCCGCAGGGGTTTGTGCGGCACCGGTGTTGTCAGAGGATAACACGATGGCGGGGTTGAGCGTGGAGCGAGCGTTTGAAGCGGTGAAATCGCTGATCGCGCGTCCGTAGCGCGGATCTTGGCCCCGCCTACACTCTCTTCACATTCCAGAACATCGCGAACCCGTTGTTCACGCCCACCAGCGAATCCCGGAACGCGGTGGCCTGGAGATATTGGCCGAGCGGGACATAGGGCACATCGGTGAAGACCTGACGTTGGATGTCCGCGCAGAGCTTGCTCTGTGTGGCGCTATCCGGTGCGTCGAACCAGGCATTGCGTAGGCGCTCAATTTCGGCGCTGGTGGGCCAGCCGAACCAGCCCGCCTCGCCATTGCCGCGCAATGAGAGATGGCCCGCCGGGTTGAGCATGTCGGTGCCCGCCCAGGCGGTGAAGAAGACGTTCCAGCCGCCTTTGTCGATCGGGTCCTTGCTGGTGCGGCGCTTGAGCACGGTGCCCCAGTCGAGCGCCTGATACTCGACGTTCATCCCGGCCTTTTGCAGGAAATCCGCGCCGACATCGGCCATTGCCTTGAGCACCGGGAAGTCGGAGGCAACCAGGACCACGACCTTCTCACCGTTATAGCCCGCCGCCTTCAGATCGGCCTTCACCTTGGCGAAGTCCCGCTTGGAATTCAGCACCTCCATCCCGGCTTGGGTGGCGAACGGTGTGCCGGGGCAGAAGACGCCGACCTTGTCGCGCCACATCTCCGGATCGGTGCCGACGACGGCCTGCATCACGTCGGACTGATCCACCGCGCCCAAAATCGCGCGGCGGATTGCCGGATTGTTGAAGGGCGGTTGGAGGTGGTTCATCCGCATGATCGAAATCTGGCCGGACGGGTCCTGCACCGCGACTTTCACGCCCTTGGATTTGCGCAGCAGCGGCAGCAGATCAGCGGTGGCGTAGTCCCACCAATCCTGTTCGCCGGATTGCAACGCCGCAGCCGCTGTGGCGGGGTCTGGGATGGTGGTCCATTCGACGCGGTCGAAATGCGCGATCTTGGGTCCCGCCGTCCAATCGGTTTTGCCATCGGCGCGTGGGACATAGGCCTCGTTTCGGGCATAGACCACCTTCGCCCCGGGCACGCGCTCGGATGCCACGAATTTGAACGGGCCGGAGCCGATCATCTCCTGCACTTGGGTGAAGGCGTCGGTGTTGGCCAGACGCTCCGGCATCATCGCGGGCATCACGGTGGGCGATTTGCCGAGTGCGTCGGGCAGCAACGGGAAGAGTTTGTTGAGGCGGAAGCGGATGGTTTTGTCGTCTGGCGCTGAGAGTTCGTCGGTGGCCGTCATCAAGGCACCGCCGAACGCATCGCGCTTGGCCCAGCGGCGGATCGAGGCGACACAATCGCGGGCGAGGACGGGCGTCCCATCATGCCATTTGAGCCCGTCGCGCAATGTGAGGTTCCACAATTTGCCGTCATTCTCGACGCGGTGGCCAGCCACCATCTGCGGGCTTGCGGCGTAGGTGCCATCTTGGCCGTAGAGCGTGTCGAAGATCAGATAGCCGTGGTTGCGGGTGACATAAGCGGTCGTCCAATGCGGATCGAGCACCGAGAGGTCGGATTGCGGGATGAATTTCAGCGTGGTGCGGCTTTGCGCGCGGACCATCGCGGGTGCTGCGAGCGTGGCCCCGAGGGCGGCACCGGCGGCGAGAACGTGGCGACGTTTCATCTCAGAACCCTTCCCTGCAACGTTCTGACGATGCCAGGGTGTGGGCCGGGCAATCAAGGCTCCCTTTCCTTTACGCCGACATCGGGGTAGGCCACGCCGCATGCTCGCCCTTCTGCAACGCCACCGCGCCCTGATCCTGGAATTCCTGCGCTTCGGTGTGGTGGGGGTGATCGGTTTCCTCGTCGACACCTCGGTGGTCTATGGCTTGCGCGGGCTGGTCGGCCTGTATTGGGCGGGGGCGATTGCCTATCCGGTGGCTGCGAGCGGCAATTGGGTGCTGAACCGGTTATGGACCTTCAAGGGGCCGACCCAGCACAAGGCGCATGTGCAATGGCTGCGCTTCCTGGCGGTGAATCTGATCGGCTTCGTGTTCAACCGTGGCACCTATTTCGCGCTGGTCTACGCAATCCCGCTATGCCGGGAGATCCCTGTCATCCCGGTCGCTGCCGGGGCCATTGTAGGCATGTTCTTGAATTTCGGGCTGTCGCGGAAACTGGTGTTCAATTGAAGACCGCTGTGATGGCACCGCCGGGGGGCATATGCGGGCTGGTCTGATCCTGGCGGGACTTTTGGTGCTGCTGTCATGCGGCGTCGCGACTGCCCAGACTCCGACCAAAACCACGCCGTATCCCGGCCCTGCGCGCATCATCGGCACTGACGGCGCGGGCTGCATCGCGGGTGCCGTCCGTCTGCCCGACGCCGCACCCGGTATGCAGACGATCCGGCAGTCGCGTTCGACCTTCTGGGGCCATCCAGACGTGATCGCTGCCCTGCAGGATCTGGCAAAGCGCGCCCAGGCGGCGGGGCTGCCCGATCTGTATATGAACGACATCTCACTGCCGCGCGGCGGGCCGCTCCAGGGCATTCATGCCAGCCATCAGCGTGGGGTGGATGCGGATGTCTGGCTTGATGTTGCGGGACCGCATCCGGTGCTGCCGGTCGCCGAGCGCGACACTATCGAGCCGCACACGCTGGTTCGCCCAGATGGGCGCGGCGTCGATGCAGCCTATTGGCGGAAGGAGCACATCACGCTGATCCGCCTCGCGGCCACCGAGCCTGGAATTGACCGTGTGTTGGTCAATCCGGCGATCAAGCAGCAGCTTTGCCAGGAGGTGAGCGGTGACCGATCATGGTTGCGGCGGGTTCGGCCCTGGTATGGGCACGCAACGCACATGCATCTGCATTTCAAATGCCCGGCTGGACAGAGCGAATGCGTCGATCAGGCCCCACCACCGCCGGGTGATGGCTGCGATGACACGCTGGCCTGGTGGTTTCAGCAACTCGACAAGCCCGCGCCGAAGCCGACTTCGCCGCCACCCAAGCCGAAACCCGTGATCCTGCCCGCCGCCTGTCAGGCGATCATGGCGGCACCATGAGGATTGATCGTGAGACATGGCGGGTGGCGGCGGTTTTCGCCGCGGGCTTTCTAACCTTCTTCAACCTCTACACGCCGCAAGCGATTCTGCAGGTGCTGGCGCGCGATCTTGGCGCGTCGACGATGCAGATCGGCTTGGCGGTGACGGTCTCGCTGCTGGCGGTCTCAACCATTGCACCGGTTGCGGGCGCGATCTCGGACCGGTTCGGACGCAAGCGCATCGTCATCACCGCCTCCTTCACGCTGGTGCTTCTGACGCTTGCGGTGTCGCGCAGCCAGACGCTGGGTGAGTTGTTGATGTGGCGCACGGCGCAGGGATTGATGCTGCCGTTCATCTTCACCGTCACGGTCGCGTATATCGCCGATGAGTGCTCCGGCCCGCAGGCGATCAAGACATCGGGGATGTATTCCTCCGGCACCATTCTGGGCGGCTTCTCAGGACGGCTGGTTGGCGGTGTGGTTGCCGATCTGGATAGCTGGCATTCGGCGTTCGTCGTGGTGGCCTTGATCACCTTCGCAGCCGCCAGCTTCGTCGCCTGGACAATGCCGCCCGAGCAGAAATTCAGGCCAACGCTGGGCGGACTGCCGGGCACGATGCGCGCCTATGGCGAGCATCTGCGCAATCCGCGTTTGCTTGCGACCTGCTTCATCGGCTTCGGTATGTTGTTCTCGCTGGTGGGGAGTTTCACTTTCGTGAATTTTCGCCTGTCCGAGCCGCCGTTCTCGCTCTCCTCCACCCAGGTCGGAACGGTCTTCGTGGTGTATCTGCTGGCGATGTTCGCCGCCCCAATCGCCACCCGTGTCGCGGTACGGATCGGGCGGATCAAGGCGTTTCTCGTTGGCATTCTGTGGGCGGTGGGTGGCCTTGGGCTGACGCTGGCCCCCTCGCTGCCGCTGGTGGTCGCGGGGCTTGCATTCTCGACCGCCGGATTTTTGGTGGTCCAAGCACTATCGCTGGGCTTTATCGGGGCAATCGTCCCACATGCGCGCTCGTCGGCGGTGGGGGTGTTCGTGACGACCTATTATATCGGCGGCGCGGTCGGCAGTGTCGCCCCCGGGCCGATCTGGCACCAGTTCGGCTGGCTCGGCGTGGTGGTGTTGTTCTGGGTGATGTTGACCGCGATGGCCGCCACCGCGCTGCACTTCTGGCGACTGCCACAACCGAAACCATCCTGACCGCGACAGGTTTCTGACCCGGTGGGGTTTACGCCGGGCGCTTGCTGACCAATTCTGCTTCAACCTCAAAATTGCCCGGAGACTTGCGATGACCCCTCCTCTCGATCAGGCCGAGCTGTCCTTTGAACGCTTTGCCATTGGCCAACCGGTCTCGCGCAAGGAAGATCCGACCCTCCTGCGTGGCGAGGGCCGCTACACCGACGATTTGAATTTGCCCGGCCAACTCTATGGCGTGGTGGTGCGCAGCCGGGTCGCGCATGGCAAGCTGGTCGGCCTGCAGACCGATGAGGCCCGCGCGATGCCGGGCGTGCGGGCGATCCTCACCCAAGCCGATCTGATCGCAGCCGGCGTGAAGCCGATGTCGGCCAATGTGATGGGGGCCAATCGCGATGGCCGCCCGTCACCCAAGCCGGTGCAATACGCACTGGCTGGTGATCGTGTGCGTTATGTCGGTGACCCGATCGCTTTCGTTGTCGCCGAAACCTGGGCGCAGGCGCGTGACGCCGCAGAAGCGGTGTTCGCCGAGATCGAGCAGCTTCCCGCCGTCACCGATGCGCGTGAGGCTGACCGCCCGGATGCGCCGCAGCTTTACGACGACGCTCCGGGCAATCTCATTCTCGACTACCATTTCGGCGACACCGAGAAGGTCAATGCCGCCTTCGCTGCTGCGGCACACGTGACCAAGCTGTCCATCCGCAACACGCGCATCGTGGTTGCCGCCATGGAGCCGCGTTCGGCGATTGGTGACTTCAACGCCGAGACCGAGGAATTCACGCTGCGTCTGGGCTGTCAGGGCGTGTTCGCGATGCGCAACGGCACGGCGGGCATTTTGGGCATCG
>CAITEF010000442.1 GCA_903891315.1 uncultured Rhodospirillales bacterium
ATCGGCCAAAAGGCACTGACCTATTTGGTCGCCGATGCGAACTCGGTCTACGGCACGCTGGCAACCCTCGGGGCGGCGACGCTGAGCGGCATCGTTGGCACCGACACGGTCACGGCGGCAGTGGGCCTCACCCAGAACGGCAGCAGCGTGCCGCTGAGCGCCACGACGGCTGCTGGCAACTACAACGAGATCGTGACGGGATTGGCTGGCGCGTCGAGCGGCAACTACAAGATCGCCACCAGCGGCAACACGCCGGGCACTCTGGCGATCGGCCAGAAGACGATCACCTATTCGGTGGCGGACGCGAATTCGGTGTTCGGCGCGCTGGCCACCTTGGGTGCCGCCACGCTGAACGGCCTCGTTGGAAGCGACACCGTCACGGCGACGGTCGGCGTGACCCAGAACGGCACCAGCGTGCCCCTCAGCGCCACCACACCCGTCGGCTCGTACAGTGAGATCGTGACGGCGTTGGGGGGGGCCGCGGGCGGCAATTATAAGATCGCCCCCACTGGCAATACGCCGGGCACGCTGACGATTGCCAACGCCGTCGCCACAGTGCCAACCATCCCACCCGCGCCGACGCCAACACCGACGCCCGCACCACCGCCGCCTCCGGCCCCGGCCCCCACGCCGACACCCGCACCGGCACCAACGCCCGCGCCAACGCCGCCGCCACCACCCGCGCCGACCCCAACGCCAGCCCCGGCACCAGCGCCCACGCCGGCCCCGACCCCAGCGCCTGCACCCGCACCAACACCGGCACCGACACCGGCACCGGCTCCTGCCCCCACGCCTGCGCCAACACCCGCGCCAACACCCGCACCGGCACCAGCGCCCACGCCGCCAGCCTCGCCGCCTTCCACGCCGAGCACGGTTGGCTCCGGGGCATCGACCGGTAGCTTCACGTCACCGCCGGGCACGCCGCCGATTTACAACAACACCCTCAACAATGCCCTGGCGAGCGGGTTGACGCCGGAACAGGCTCTGGCATCGGCGCAACAGGCGCTGTTGCAGTTGCAACAGGCCGATGTGCGCGGCGATGGCGGTTCGGATGTCGACACGCTCGGCGACGCGTTGGCGCAGGGAACCGGTGTCGGCAATTCCGCCGCCCTACAGCAGGCCCTTGCCGACGGGCTGTCACCGGCTGAGGCACTCGCCCGCGCCAATGCGCTGGCCGCGGCACTCGCAGCGCAGCAGGACGCGGCGAATGTCGCACAATCCGATGCCAACAAGGCGGAGACCGGGCTTGGTCAAGGCAATCTTGGCGCTCTTGGCAAGAATGCCGACGCGTCAACGGCCGCCCGCCTGCTGGCCTCCGGTGCGAATTCGGCCGACGCCTTGGCCGCGGCGCAGAAGGCTGCCGCGCTGAAAGCGCAGATGCAAAGCGAATCGGCGGTCGACCTCTCGGCACCATCGTCCGAAGCCGCGGATTTGGCGCAAGGGGGCGGCAACGCGCAGGATCCGCTGCTGGCGGCGCTGCTCGCGCAAGGCCTCTCCCCCGAATTGGCGGCACAGTTGGTCTCACAGGCGCAGGCCGAGCGGAAGAACGCCTTGGCCAATGCCGAGGCACCGGTTGGCGATCAGCTGACGCTCGATTTGGCGCAAGGCACGGTTCCGGCGGGCTATATCCTGGTGATGGAAGGCGGCACGCCGCGACTCGTGCAGGACCGCTCCGCCGAGCAGCGCCGGGCCGCAATCACCGTCGCTGGCGACGAACTGGCGATGGCGATGGCAAATGGAGCGTTGCCAGACGCGTTGCGTCAGGAACTGGCCGACGTGCCGGGCCTGTCGAACTTCTTGATCGCGGAACTCAATTCGGGCGAGGATTTCAACACCGCGCTGGAGAACGCCCGCAAATTGGCGCGGCGCAAATTCGCCGAAGAAGCGCGCGCGGTGGCCGCTTTTGTTGGCGATCTCGATCAGCGGCTGGCCACCGGCCGGGTTGACGACCCCTATCTGCTCACCCTGGCCGGCGCCACGCCACAGGATTTCTTCCGCCCCGTGTTCGGCTTCGCGCTCGAATCCGGGGCTGCCCCGACGCAGGCCTTGCACGAGGCCCATGGTGCCTTGCCGACCAATCCCGCTCCGCCCCCATCTCCGCCCGCACAGAATGAAGACGTGAGGACAACCCAATGATCCGCCTTATCGCCAGCCTGATCGCCCAAGTGCGCGCCATGCCCAAGATGCGGCGCTTCACGATTTATCTCATCATGGCCTGCGTGGTCGCCGCCGTGTTCTCGGTGGGCATCTATCGCGCCATCTACCACAAACCCGAGGCGATGCCGGTCGCCCTGGCTGTGGTCGCCCCGTTGACCGGGCCGAACGCCACCGCAGGCATCGCATTGCGCGACGGCGCGATCACCTATGCCAACGAGCGCAACAAAAACCGCGACGGGCGTCCGCTGCGCATTGTCGCCTTCGACTCGACCTCACCGAACGCGCTGCAACGCGCAGCCGATGATATTGATGTGGTTGGCGTCATCGGCCCGGTCACCGAAAACCAGGCCGACGAGGCATTCCTAGCCGCGCATCATTTGCCGCGTCTGACACTGTCGGGTGACGTTGCCAAACCGGGCAATTGGTCGCAGCCGCTGTCGAGCGATCCGGTCTATGAGGCGCGCTTCCTGGCCAACTATGTCCGCAACGTGATCGGCGAGAAACTCGTCTCGATCATCATGCCGGACACCCCAGAAGACGCCGCCGTGGCCGCCGCCTTCGACGAAACACTGCAGCGTTTCGGCACCCGCGTGGTCTATCGCTGGACGGTGCCCACCGATCCCGCCGGTCGGACCACCGGGCTTGACGCCGCCGCACACGAAATCGCCGACAAGCAGATTGCCGGGGCGCTCTTCGTGCTGGGCGACGCCAATTTCGCCGCCGACACGATTTCAGCTTTGGGTGCGGCACGGGTGAGCAACCGCGTGGTTGGCCTGCGCACCCTGGGCACGCAATCCTTCATTGATCGCCTCAAGCAGGTCTGGCACGCCCCGTCCTCGGTGGCTTCGGCGCTCAATCAGACGCTGTTCACCACGCCTCTGCTGTTCGACACCTCTGGTGCCGAGGCGCAATCCTTCAAGGGCGCGTTCCAGTCGGCATTCGCCCGACTGCCGGACTGGATCGCGGTCTTCGGCCACGATGCCGCGCATGACATGGCAACCGCCATCGATACCGTCGGCCCGACATCCCAGCAAAACGGACGCGACCTGCGCGATGCGGTCTATGCCGAGCTGCAACAGCACCGCTCGGCCGAGACGGCGTTGCCCGGCCTGTCGGCTCCGATCTTCTTCGACAGCCGGATCGGCAGTTCGGTTCCCACGCTGATCGGCCGGTTCGACGGTCTCAACGTGATTGCCGCGCAGACGCAGCTGACACCGATCCGCGACGAGGGCGTG
>CAITEF010000443.1 GCA_903891315.1 uncultured Rhodospirillales bacterium
TCAGCCTTTTCTCGATCACCGATCGGAAAGGGTTTTGGCGTCGGAGGCGGCAATACGGGGACCGGCGGGTATGGCCTTGGCATCGGTATTCCTTGAAACTTCTCCCTGACTGATCATGCCACATTTATAGTGCCACAGCGAAAACGTAGTGATCATCGCTATCGGTCATGGCCCGCCAACTACCCCCGGAAAACTGCGATTTTTTACGGAAAATCGAGATCGCCCCCTACCTAGTCCCCTACTGCGGCGGCGGCTTGGGGCGAATTTGGGCGAACCGGGGCGAATTATCGGCCCGCTCGGGTGCCGTCCCCTTCCATACTCTATGCCCTAGACTGCGGACAGGGCGGACACCACCGGCACGCCATTGCTAGCGGCGTTCAGCGCCGTGAATGTCCGGTGATGACGGTGTGCTGACCGGCAGCAATGCCGTGGCTTTTTATGCGGTGCAAAAATTCACGGCACGCGCGCGCGGGTTGGTGGCAACTGGAAACCGGCAACCAGCGCCACAGCTAGCCACACATCGCGCCGTGAATGCCCCGCATGCCTTGAACCGCCAGGAGGGACCCAACAGGGGGGGCGGGTGCCGCCATCGTTACCCGTCTCGGCAGGCTGTGCGTTACCTGTTGCCGGTTGGCGTTACCCAAATTGCAGTCCCTATAGCTGGCCGGTCATCAAGCCGTGAATGTCCCCTGGTGCCGATCACGGCGAGAGGGACCCAATGGGGGGGCTTTTATGCAGTGCAAAAATTCGGGCAGGCTTTTTATAGGCGCGAATAATTCGCGGCGCGCGGTGGTGTGCACATCGGGAAGTCAGGTTTTGACAGGTCCCGACGCTGCCCGGTGCGTCTCGAACCCCACCACAAGCCCGCGCGCCATTGGATCATCGATCCGCGCCAGCCGATTGCGGGCACTCGCCCGGAAATACTCCATCGCACGCTCCGGGTCTCTCATCGTCACGCCCGGCTTGCGAGACATGGCCACCGCCAAGAATTCCACTAATACATTGAAAGCATTAGTTTCTTGGAAATCGAATTTTGGGGCGGCTCTATCATTCTCTAAATCACTGGCAACACTGGCAACAGTGGCAACAACATCTAATAAATAGCAGTTTTCTGCGGGTTTCCGCGTTGCCACTTCTGTTGCCACTGGATTTTCAGAAGTGGCAACAGTGGCAACAGATAACAGGGCAGGGGGAGGCGGAGTGGCTGGAAGTGACGCGGGCAGCGCCACCCCCAGCTTTGCAGCGTATCGCCGGGCGGCTTCACTCGCCATTTTCGCCAGCCTCGGCATCCGTGATCGTGCCTTTGACGGCATAGACGCGGATTGTCCCGGAGCCTTGCCCCGGAATGCGTGTGGTAAGCTGCAAGCGCGGGGCCGTGGCGTTCAACAGCCCTTTGCGCAACAGCACCTTGGCTACGCGCCTTGGGTCCGCCCCTTTGCAGACTTCGGAACGAAAGGCGTCAAGGCTGATCAAATACTCCCACCCGCCACCTTCAACTCTCCGACGCCAGCCCGCGCGATTGATCGTCTTTTCCTCGGGCGGGTGATTGATACCGTCATCATTGCGGATCAGCTCAAAGCGTGACGTGCCGTGCGCGTTGATAAAGCCCCGCACCATCCGCACCGCCTCGATATCCTCGCCTGCCTCGGTGCCCCCGCGTGCTGCCAACCACCGCTTGAAACATGCCGCCGCTGCCCGTGTGGCTTCACCCTCTGGCCAAGGCACCACCCCCCAAGCCGCTGCGAGTTCGCCCGCCGCTGCCAACAGCGCGAACCGTTGCGCGACACTGGCCACCTGCCCATCCGCTCCGGCGGGCTTATGAGTGGCGAGGAATGCGTTGCGCCATAGGGCTAGAACCCCGTGCAAGCCGTCCGGATCGGCACCCCGATCAGCGGCCAGCTTCGCCAGGAAGGCCCGTGCTGCGTGGCCATAGTGGCGTTGTGACGCGGCCTCGATAGCCTTGGCGAAGCTGCCCGCGTCCGCCGCGTGGTGAAGGTTCTGGAAGGCACCCATTCCCGCGCCTGCATCAGCCGAGAGGCTCGGAAACCGGACTTCCTGCCCAGCCATCGGCTTCAAGCCGGTTTCGCCCAGCTTTTGCGCCAGGTCTATCTCGCCGGTTGACAGGAACAGAGTGCGCCATGTTCGCGGCATGCGGGCTTCACCATTACGCCCGGCTCGGGTTTTGCCGCTGCCATTGCCCAGGGTGTAAACCACCTCCGACACATCCTTGCCGCTCGCTTGCCCGATCTCGTCGAGACATAGCAGCGTGTCAGTCGTGGCGGCGGCGGTGCCTTCCAGTCCGTTGCCGGTGGCACGCCATTGCCGAATCATACCTCCGCTTGCGGCCTTGCCCCATACGGATGCAGCAGCGCGCAACACGGTGGTTTTCCCCGCGCGGGACTTGCCAAAGATGTGAAACCCGCCGGAGGGTTCTGTCACCACATCAAGCAGCGTTGCCGCAAAACCGGCGGAGATACCCAGCACAAGCAAGTCATTGCCCACCGCCGGAGCCGCGACTCCCTGTTGCCAGCCCTCCAACGTGCCGCCGGTCCGATAGGCGGTATCGTTTCCCACAGCCTCGGATTGCAGGATTACGTGGTCAGCACCGGGGCCGAACGCTTCACCACCGGGCAGAATGAAGCACGGCTTACCGCCCGGATCATGCCAGCCGGTGCGGGTTACAGAAACCAATTGCCGGGGATGACGGACTTCCACGATAAGGCGGCGGAAATTTTCATAGGCGCTGTGTGTGGTGCCCACATGAAGCCCAGCATCCTCGAAGTCACTTGCAAGCGTTCGCCCATCAGTGTGCCCCAAGCGACGCGCCACGGCTTTAGTGTGCGTGTGCCCGTGGCAATCGGTCCATTGCAACACCGCGCCATGCCCCGCCCCGGTGCCGTCGCTGGTCTCTCCGATCACATCAAAGGGTGCCGCCACGAAAACCGGCTTAGCGTCGGGATTATTCTGGCTTGCCTCGGGGATCAAATATAGGCCGGGCCGGGTGCCACGCTTGCGCATCTCGAAGCCCCACGGCAGCGCCACCGCGTTCGGTGGTGCGTCGGGTGCGGCCTCGGCTTCCACCGGCACCGCACCCGCCAGCATCGCCCGCATGTCGGTATTACCGACACCATCGGGCGGAGCGTCTGCCAAATCCCACTTGGCGGGCCAATCGTCGGGGATTGCCACCACCGCCACCGATGCAGCACCGGCCTTGCGGGCCATCTCCGCAACGTCGAGAGCGTAGTCATCACCGGCTTTGTCGTGATCCGGCCAGATCACCACCGCGCGGCCCGCCACCGGAGACCAGTCGGCTTTACGTGCCGCCTTAGAACCACCTTGCGATGTGGTGACACTCATCTCCGGAAATAGCGCCACCGCTGCGTTGGCGGTTTTCTCGCCTTCGACTACCAGCACCGACCCGCCAGGATTCGCGCACAAGGCGGGCAAGCGATAGAGCGGCATTGGCTTAAGCCCATAAAGCCCAGCGTGCCAGCGGGCCGGATTTTCGCCCTTTCGGCCATATCTGAAAGGCTTCACCTCCTTGTCACCGTCAGGCTTGTGGAAGCGTGCTGCCACCAACACCACCGCGCCGGTTGCATCGTGATAGGGCCAACAGGCGGAGGCGGATTTGCCCTCATGCCGGAACATGCCGGGCACCGGATCGGCGGGCGGTTGCATCGGCTGGAAGTCAGGCACGGGAGCCGGGGATGTGGTCTCCGCCTCGGCCAGATCATCCAGATTCAGCGGTGCGAAAGCGTTGTCGAGATTATCCATTGCGGCGGTCTCCCGACTTCAAGCCCAGCATTCCGGCCAGTCGGTCCGCTGCGTCATAAGGTTCAAGCCGATGCAGATACGCGGCGAGGCTGATTGCATCGGTGCCACGGTCCCCGGTGGCAAAGTCCTGCCACTTGCCGGAGCGAAGGTTGATCTTGAACGATCCGGGCGAGTGATCGGCGCGCGTTGGATTGCGCGAGACATACTCCCCGGCCTCGGTGGTGCCATCAGGAAGCCAACGCGCCAGGATTACGGGCAGGCTGGCCAGGGCGAGGCGGTTGATTGCCTCAAAGTCGAGAGCGGTGCGGAAGGGTGTGCTCATGCTGCACCGCCTTCGCTCGGGAGCTTCTTAGCCAGCATCTCCGCCCGATCACGCAACACGGCGGCGGCGAAGCTGCACTCGTTTTCGACTTCGAGGGCAGAACTGCGGAGCGACACAACAACGTCGTGCAACTCAGCAGGATGAAGGCACACGCGCACCCACGGGCCGGGCGGCTTGGGGCTGGCGTTCGGATCGGTGGCGAGTTCGGCTAGGTGAAGGTGAAATTGCATCGTCATAATGGCAGGCTCCTTTGAGGGAGCCGGGCCGAGACTATGGAAACGTGAGCGCGGATCGTGTAGGATTTGGGAGCCTGCGAAGCACCCATCTGCCCAATCCATTGCCGCCGGTTTCCACATCTCGGGGACCGGCGGATTAGTTTGAGGTCAGATAGCGGCGGACGGATTTGCGAAGCGTCGGGCCACCGGCCTGCATGATCCGGACGACAACGCGGCACAAATCCATCTCGATCAGATCGGCCAATTCGTGATTGGCCTCTTTGCGGGCGGTGGTCAGGGTCTCGCAGGTAACATCTGCGGCGACCGAGAGACGAGAATTAGGGAGGCGGAGCATCATGCTGCCTCTCCCA
>CAITEF010000444.1 GCA_903891315.1 uncultured Rhodospirillales bacterium
ATGCGCTTCCTTCACGTGCGGTGACGATCTTCAAACCGGTAGGATGAGGGATCGCTCTACACCCTCAATTATACGGTAAGGTAATAACGAACGTAGCACCGTCGCCTTCTTTACTCTCGACGGCAATAGTCCAGGGTGCAATCGGGTGAGCGGCGCCAAGCGTAGACCGGAACGGCGCCGCTCACCCGATTGCCCTCAGGGGCCAAGGACGGGTCCGACAAAGTGAGGAACTTTTTATATCCAGCCGGTTGATCGCTGTCAATTTCAATCCCCGAGACTGTAAAATTTACCAGGCCAGAACCGCGGGCGCTAAGGGTAAGGTTCGGTATAGACGACAGAAAAAATACCCACCGGCAAAGATTATCGCCGATCAGGGGGGCATTCTAATCAGATGTTTTTGCGCGACCGCGCCTTTTTCGGTTACGGGGCTAACATAGCGATCAGTATCCGCTCAACTCGTGGAGACGGGCCGAACGAATTTTGCGGGCCAATATCTCGCTTTGCAGCCGGATCAGAACCGCCGTACAAAAATAAAAGGTGAAACCCAGCCCCATCACCAGGAGCGGCGCCAGCATGGCGGGATCGATGGCCGGCGCGCCCAGGCGGCTGATGCTGGCCGGTTGATGCAGGGTGTTCCACCAGTCCACCGAGAACTTGATCACCGGAATATTGACGGCGCCGACCAGCAGCAGGATGTTGCCGGCTTGGGTGCCGCGGTTGGCGTCGTCGAAGGCGTGGACCAGGGCGATGTAGCCGAGATAGAGGAAAAACAGGATCAGCACGCTGGTCAGGCGCGCGTCCCACACCCACCACGTCCCCCACATGGGCGCGCCCCACAGGCTGCCGGTGATCAGGCAAAGCGCGGTGAAGCACGCCCCCACCGGGCCGATCTCGACAGCGGCCAGATCGGCCAACGGATGTCGCCAGATCAGCGACGATGCCGAGGCGATGGCGAGCGCCATGTAGCCGGACGAGGCCAGCCAAGCGGCGGGCACATGCACATACATGATGCGCACCGCGTCATGCTGCTGCCAGTCCGACGGCGCGAAGAACAGGCCCCAGACGATCCCAGTCACGCTGAGAAGCAGCGCCAGGATTGCCACGGGCGGCAACAATTTGCCCGAAAGCCGCAGGAATTGGCCGGGATTGGCAAAACGGTGAAGATTGCGTGCCGGAGCAGGTGAAGGCGCAATTGGGGAGGACGTTGTCGTCATGGCTCTTATCTTAGCGTGAATTGCCACTCTTTGAAGCATGCTCTCTCCGGTTTAACCTTGCGCCACATCAACGGGTCCATAGGGAGAAACCCATGCTGTTCGCCATCATCAACACCGACCGCCCGGCCTCACTGGATTTGCGCATGGCCACGCGGACGGAACACCTGGCGTATCTCGACAGCAAGATGGGCACGATCATCAACGGCGGCGCGATGCTCGACACGGAGGGCAAGCCTGCGGGAAGCCTGTTGATCGTCGAAGCCGAGACCATCGAAGACGCCCGGGCCCTCGCCGCAGGCGACCCCTATGCCAAGGCCGGTCTGTTTGAAGGCAGCGTGGTGCGCCCGTTCCGACAGGTCTATGTCAATGGCGGTCGCGCCTGATGGCCTATTGGCTGGTCAAATCCGAGCCTGACGCGTTCAGCTGGGATCAGCAGGTGGCCAACGGCGTCGAGCCCTGGACCGGCGTGCGCAACCATTCGGCCAAGCTCAATCTCGCGGCGATGAAGCTGGGTGATCGTGCCTTCTTCTACCATTCCAATATCGGCAAGGAGATTGTGGGCGTGGTGGAGGTGGTGCGCGAGGCCTATCCCGACCCCTCCGCTGAGCCGGGCTCGCCATGGGTGTGCGTGGACATGAAGGCGGTGGCACCGATGCCAAGGCCGATCTCGCTGGCCACGATGAAGGCCGACCCGGCATTGGAGGGATTTGCGCTGATCAGGCTGTCCCGGCTGTCGGTGGTGCCGGTGTCCGACGAACATTGGGCATATTTGTGCGGGTTGGGTGGGTTTGTTTCCCCCTAAATCGTCTTTGCGAGGAACGAAGTGACG
>CAITEF010000445.1 GCA_903891315.1 uncultured Rhodospirillales bacterium
CTGCTGGCGCGGGTCTATCCGAACGGGGCGTCGGACGTGAACCATTTCGCGGCTTCGGGCGGCACAGGATTTGTGATCGGCGAATTGCTCGATGCCGGATTGCTGCATGACGATGTACGCACCGTGATGGGTGAAGGCCTCGCGGCCTATCGCGCCGAGGCGACGCTTGCGGGTGACTCGCTTGCCTGGGTGCCTGCGCTGGCGAAATCCGCTGATACGTCCGTGTTGCGCCCGGCCAGCGAGCCATTTGCGCCGGATGGCGGATTGCGGATTCTGCGCGGCAATCTTGGCACGTCGGTGATCAAGATCTCAGCGGTGAAGCCGGAATATCAGCGTGTGCATGCGCCTGCGCGGGTGTTCGACAGCCAGGAGGCGCTGGAGGCGGCGTTCAAGGCCGGTGCGATCACCGGCGACATGGTGGCGGTGATCCGCTTCCAGGGACCGAAAGCCAACGGGATGCCGGAATTGCACAAGCTCACCCCGTTGCTCAGCGTGTTGATGGCGCGTGGGCATCAGGTGGCGCTGGTGACCGATGGGCGGATGTCCGGGGCTTCGGGCAAGGTGCCTGCGGCGATTCATGTAACGCCGGAATGCGTCAGTGGCGGTCCGCTGGCGCGGGTGCGCGATGGCGACATGATCCTGCTCGACGCGAAAGCGGGGATTTTGCGGGTCGATCTGTCCGAGGATGAACTGGCGGCGCGCGAGGTGGCGGTGTTGGCGCCGGGATCGAACGCACATGGCACCGGGCGCGAATTGTTCGGCCTGTTCCGGGCGGCGGTGGGGCACGCGGATGAGGGGGCGAGCGTGTTTGCGTAGGGTGGGATCCCGCCAGGGACCCCACCATTCCTTTATGCTTTCAACGCGCGCTGCGTCTCAACCAGCTTGAGCAACTCGCCGCGAGGCTCGGGGATCACAGAGCCCGCAATGTCCACGGCGAGGGCTTTCAGCTTTGCGTCGGCACTCTGCCCGCTCTCGACATCGCGAAAGGCCTCGACATAGCGGCCCACCAGCGCACCACGTTTGGCGGCTGGATCGGGGGAGGCGAGGAAATCGCCGTCCTTCAGCGTGACCAGCGCCGATTTCAGCTTGCCCCAGCCGAGATCGATCACCTGCGGGCGGACTTGCATCAACTCACCCGCAATCTGCGACAGCCCCGCCACCTGCTGCGTGAAGTAATGCTCGTCAAACCCATGCGCGCCCGCCTCGGTGTCGAGCTGCGCGAAGGTTTGCGTCCAGCCGCCCGGCCAGTCACCGGCCAAACCGACGCCGGGGATGCCGTAGCGACGGCCAGTGTTCATCGGGCTTTTCACAACACCTTGGAGTCCGCCATTAAGGCCGGGTTCGACAAAACCAGCCTTCACATCCACGCGCGGCCATTTGTTGTCCGTCGCGGCACGGGCGATGACTTCAACCAGCCAGATATTGTTGTTGTAGACATCGAACAGCGAGGTGATCACGCCGCCATTCTCCGGCGTCTCACTGGAATAGGTGTAGTGATTGCCGCCCGGCCCGGTCTCGATGGTCTGGCGTCCGCCCATATGCTCCATGCCGAGTGTGGCGACGGCGGGCTTCAGCTTTTCCGGGTGCATGCGGAAATAGTCGAATTCTGGCCAACTCCCCTCGCCGCCCGGCATGAAGTGGCGGCAATCGAAGAAGAAGGCGAGCGTGCGCGGACGGTCGGCCTGCTTCATCTTGTTGAAGTAGGACATGATGCCGAGCATGCCGAGCCCACCGTTTTCCTCGATCAGCGACATTGCATCGGTGTGGGTGGCGAGCAGGATTTGCTCATCCTGTGGCGTGCCGTAATGGCGGCCTGGCAAATAGGTGACAAAGGCGCGGCCGGTGTCGCGACGGAATTCGGCCTTGAGCGTGAGGGTCGCGGTCTTGCCCGCTTTCGCATCGGCCAGCACCTTCGCCCCGTTGACGCGGTCGAGCGTGAGCGTTGGGCAATTGATATATTGCGCGCCGAGCCCGGCCTTGCCGGTCGGCGTGTAGACGCTGCGCTGCGCGAGGCCGAAAGCGGCGCCGGGTGAGAGGTCGTAGACCACCACCATGCCCGCAGCATTGCCCTTGATGGCGATTTCGGCAAAGCCGTTGAGCTGCGCCCAGACCCAGCGCGAGTGATAGGAACTCGTCACCGAAGTTGGCGGCGGGGTGAACATCTCGTGCCATTTGCCGGGCGAGCGCCATGCGTGGTCGGTGATGGTGTAGTTGTCGAGAAACGCTTGGGAATAAGGCGGCTTCGGATAGGGGGCGGTGGCGCAGACCAGGATCTTGCCGGAGATGTCGGCTGAAACGCCCGGCTGATGCAGCACCATCGGCGCGGTGATGCCGCCCGGCGGTGTCGAACCGGATGTCATGCCGTAGGAGGCGACCACCGGGACTGGCGTGCCATCGGTGACCAGACGCAGGACCGGGTTGGCGGAATCATGCATGTGGGCGCTGCGATCCGGCCAGTCCTCGACGACATAATGGTCATAGGGGATATCGACATGATCGAGATCCACCGCACCGAATTCCGGCAGCTTGTTGAGCAGGAAATCGGTGAAGCGCTTCCAGCCGACGCCGCCGGCATAGGTGGGTCCGCCCGCCGCCTTGAACATGTTCCATTCAAGTGCGGTGGCGGGCGTGATCATGTTCGCCCGCTCGATGCGGAAGGCGGTGTTCGCCGCACGTGCTGGCATGCCGATGAGCGTGCCTGCGGTGACACCTGCCGCTGCCTTGAGAAATCCGCGCCGCGATGCCTGAAGCTCGGTCATGTTCGCCCCTCCCGCCCTGAGCGGATTGTCTCCCGCTTCCTGTTAGCGCGAGTGTATGAGGGCCGGGGCTGCTGTCAAATCGACCAGACCATATCCTCATCCAACGGCCAGATCGGTCGTGGCACCCGCGTGAAGGGGACGCGTTTGAGCATCGGCGTCGCAAGGCCCGGTCCGTCGACTTCGAAGATCTGCGAGTCGCTGTAGATGTCGTCGAAGCCCGCGCGGAAATGGCCGCGCGATTTCACCACAAGGCCGCGCAGCGTTCGCAGGTCGATGCCGAGATGCTCCAGCATGCGCGGCTCCATGCATTGGTGGCGGATGGAGACGAAGACCACGTCGATCCGACCCTCCAGCCGCAGCCAAGCGGTTGCGCCGCAATCGAAGGTACGATTGGCGAGCTGGCCGCGACGACCGACAATGCGGCCATCACTCAGCGCCATCACCTGGGCAGAGGCGGAAAGCTTGGCGCTGTCAGGATGCGTTTCGTCGCGGTTGAGATGGGCGGTGAATGTGGCACTGACGCCGAGCGCGTGAGCCTCTGCGGCAAGCGCTGGGTCGAAATGGATGGCGAACGCCGTTCGGTCCACCCCGGCATCGAGGAAGGCGCGCAGGATCGCTGTGGTGTTGCCACGCGCGCCGCCACCGGGATTATCCGCGCAATCGGCGAACAGCAAAGCGGGTTTGGATGAGTCGGCGCAGGCGGCTTTGAGCATCTCGGCGGCGGTGTCGATGGTGGTGAGGCGGGCGACGAGTTCACCACGTCTGCGCCAGAGTTCGGCAGCAATCTCCCGCGCCGCTGCGTCGGCGGCCGCTTGGTCACCGCGCGTGGTGGCGATCACGCTCATCCCGTTCTTCGGATAATTGCCGAAGGCGAAATTGCCCTGCACCGAGACGTTGATGATCTTGGGATCGGCTTGCATCGCGACCGCACGGTCAATCGCCGCACCGTAGGGGCCTCGGTCTGACAGGAGTGCAACCTGTGGCGGCAGGATCGGCAGTTTGATGAAGGATTTCGCCGTCTTCACACCTGCGAGCAATTCCAGCATCGCCCGCCCGGCTTCCTGGCCGCGCTCGCGCATGTCGACATGCGGGTTGGTGATGTAGGCGATCAGTAGATCGGTCTGGTCCACCATCGTCTGGCTGACATTGGCGTGTAGATCGAGGGTTGCGACCACCGGAATATCGGCGCCGACAATGGCGCGGATGGCGGTGAACAACGCGCCTTCCGGGTCGTCCTCGGCCGTACCGGCCGCGGCCCCATGCGCTTCGATATAGACTGCATCGAGCGGGAGTGCGGCGCGCAGACCGTCTTCGATGAGTGCGACGAAGCGGCGGAAGAATCCGTCCTCAATCGGGCCGCTGGCTCCAGCTGACGTGATCGCGAGTGGCACGGGCGTCCAGGGTCCGTGCGCGTCCATCACCTCAACGAATCCTTTGAGCCCACCGGGATCACGCGAGGGATCGGCACGCACATCGGCGAGCAATCCCTCGCCTTCCAGCCAGAGTTTGGAGCGAAACTCCGCCTCATCGGCGGGCGGTGCGAAACTATTGGATTCCAGCATGAACCCCAGAATCGCGATCCTCATGCCGGTCTCACATTGTAGAATTGCGGGAAGCCGCTGCGCACGCCGGTGATCTTCCGGTTGTAGACGGCGGGCTGATAGATGGTGCCGAGCGGGATGTAGGGGACGTCGATCCAGAACTGTTTTTGAATCTCAACGCAGACCCGCTTCTGCTCATCGAGGTTGCGGGCGGCGAACCACTCCAGACGGAGTTCCTCCAGACGTGGCGCGGTCGGCCAGCCGAACCAGGCTCCCGCCCCATTGCCGCGCAGGCCGAGATGGCTCGCCGGGTCGAAATTGTTGGTGCCGTTGAGGCTGGTGAAGAAGATGTTCCAGCCACCTTTGTCCGGTGCCGCCTTGTTGGCGCGGCGTTGCACCACCGTGCCCCAGTCGGTCGAGACGAAATCGACGTTGAAGCCGACGCGCTTGAGCATGTCCACGCCGACCAAGGTCTGCGCGTATTGGGAATGCTGGTCGGTGGCGCCAAGCACCACGATGGGGCTGCCATCATAGCCTGCAGCCTTCACCGCCTTGGCGACCGCATCGAAATCACGCTTACCGTGCAGGATCTCGATCCCGGCAGAATTGGCCATCGGTGTTCCGGGGCTGAAGCAGCCGACATCGGTCTTCCACAGGCTGCGATCCTCGCCACCGGAGGCGAGCATGTATTCTTCCTGGTTGATCGCACCGAGCAGCGCGCGCCTGATCGCCGGATTGTTGAACGGCGGATGCAGATGGTTGAAGCGCATCACACCGGTGGCTCCCGCCGGGTCTTGCGGGGCGACGACGAGGTATTTCTTGGCGGCGAATTGCGGCAGCAGATCGGCATCCGGCTGTTGCCACCAATCAACCTCGCCATTGATCACCGCACTGGCCGCTGTCGCCGCATCGGGGATGATGTGCCATTCGATGCGGTCGTAATAGACGCTCTTCGGCCCAGCGCTGAAACTCGGCACGCCATCGGCACGCGGAACGTAGCCTTCGAACTTGTCGTAGATCACCGAGGCACCGACCACGCGTTCTTTGGTGTTGAAGCGGAACGGGCCGGAGCCGACCATCTCGGTGATCGCCTTGTTGGGATCAGTCGATGCCAGACGCTCGGGCATGATGGCGGGCATCGCGGTGCCGGATTTTCCGAGCGCATTGGGCAGTAGCGGGAAAGGCTGTTTGAGGCGGAACTGGATTTCCTTGTCCGAGGCGGCGGACAACTCGTCGGTCGCATCCATCAACGCCCGCCCGAACGCGTCGCGGGCGGCAAAGCGCTTGATGCTGGCCACCACGTCGC
>CAITEF010000446.1 GCA_903891315.1 uncultured Rhodospirillales bacterium
CCGCCATTGCTTACGTCGGCTCGGCTCACAATATTCCCGATATTGCTCCGCCTCGCCTCCTTGCACTGGCGGCTTTGGCCTCCAGCCGTGGCGCTGCGGAATTTGTCCACGCCGCCTAGATTCCCGCATACCACTGGTAATCGTGGTTATCCTCCCAGAACCCGCCCTTGCCGCCGTGCAGCGGGGCGAGCGAGTCCACCGCCTCCACGCGCATCACGTATTTGGCCTGCTTGTAGCCAAGCTGGCGCTCGACACGCAGCCGCAGCGGCGCGCCATGGCCGATCGACAGCGGGGTGCCGTTCATCGTGTGGGCCAGGATCGTCTGCGGGTGAAACGCTTCGAGCATGTCGATGCTCTCGTAATAGGGCTTGCCCAGCAGCGTGTCGGCGCAGTGGAACACGACATAGCGCGCGCGCGAGGATACGCCGGCGCGGCGCAGCAGCAGGCCGAGCGGCAGCCCGGTCCATTCGCCGATCGCGCTCCACCCCTCCACGCAATCGTGCCGGGTGATCTGGGTGCGCGAGGGCGCGGCGCGGACCTGAGCCAGGCTGAGATCGATCGGATTGGCGACCAGGCCATCGACCTTGAGCCGCCAATCGGCAAAGCCGGTGTGCGCATGCGCCACGTAGTCGGCATTCGTCGGATTGGTCGAACCGTTGACGCGGAACACCGGCGACATGTCGGCGCGGGAATATTCAGGCGCCAGGCCCTGGCGGTCGGCGCCGATCCAGCGCTGCGCGGTGCGGCTGGCCTTTTCGCCGATGGTCAGGAATTCCAGCGTCTGCGGCGCGGTGGTCAGCCGGTCGCAGCCGGCGAGCAGCAGGCCGCCGAGGCTGGCGGCGCCGGCGGCGATCAGGCCGCGGCGGGAAAAGGCGGGTGTGAGGAGCCGGCTCATCCGTGGTCTCCCAGCTTGACCTTGTAGCGGCCCGTGATCATCGAGCCGATCTCGTTGAACACCCCGGCGATGAACACCTCGGCCACGTGGACGATGACGAACAGCACGATCAGGTTGGCGCAGATGAAGTGGATCGACCGCGCCGACTGCCGGCCGCCGAACACCGACAGCAGCCAGGGGGCGAAGGCGTCGATCCCTGGCGACATGGTCAGGCCGGTCAGCACCATCAGCGGCAGGATGACGACGATGATCGACAGATAGGCCAGCTTCTGCAGAGGGTTGTAGCGCTTGGCCGCCTCCCCCGTGGGGTGCTTGAACTGAATGTGGTCGACGATGTCGCGCCAGAGGCTGCGCGGCGCGATCTCCTCGCGTCGCAGGGCCAAGTCGCGCTTGAAGTGGCCGTTGATCGCGCTGGAGACCAGATAGACCAGGCCGTTGATCGCGAATATCCAGGCCATGAAGAAGTGCCAGCGCCGGCCGGTGGCGAGGTTGCGCGCCCCCGGCAGGGTGGCCCACCAGGGCACGCCGCGATTTTCGTGGACCGACGCGCCCAGAACGCCCGTGGTGTCAAACTTCAGGTCACCGAGCCGCGTCTCACCGCGAAAAGTGTCCTCGCCGGTGGGGTAGGCCAGCATCGACAGGAAGGAATGATCCGCCTCGTCGCCCTTCTGGCCCCAATAGAGCCGCGGGTGGGCGTTGAAGATCTGCGCACCGTCGGTAACGGCGCACTGCTCGTCGGCATCGTCTGCGCAGTTTACGCATTCC
>CAITEF010000447.1 GCA_903891315.1 uncultured Rhodospirillales bacterium
CGTGGCCGTATTGGTCGAGGATGACTTCGAGCGGCGACAATCCTTCGGCGAAGTTCACCCCTTCCTCCATCGCCTTCTCCACTTCCTCGTGGTTGAGCGTGTAGGATGGCGCTTCGCCCAGCGTGCGGCGATACGCAACAGTCGCCCCGCCCCAACCGTCGAGCAACTGCGCCAGACGCGGCGCGCGGCCCTCGCGCGCGGCGCGCAGCCGCTCGTCGCGGATCGCGTCGGCATGGGTGAGGAATTCGGCCGCGATCTCGGCGTCCTCGCCAGTCCAACGCGCCTGCACGGCGGTCTTGCCGCGCTCGGCGACCAGCGTGCGATAGCGCCAAGCGAATTTCTCGACCTGACGGACATAATAGGCCAGTGCCTCGGTTGCGGTGTCGATGGCCGTCAGACCACCGCCGATCACCACCACCGGCATGCGGATCTGGAGATTGGCAAGCGAGTTCATCTTCGCCGCCCCGGTGAGCTGCAGGCCCATCAAGAAGTCCGACGCCTGCCGCACGCCACGCGCCAGATTGCCCGGCATGTCGATCACGGTGGGTTTGCCCGCGCCCATGCACAACGCGATGTGGTCGAAGCCCATCGCCCACGCGTCGTCGATGGACATCGTCGCCCCACCGCCGAAGCGCACTCCGCCCTGCATGGCGAACTCGGCGCGGCGTTCGAGCAGTAGACGCACCAGCTTGAGGTAGTTCTTGTTCCACCGCACGGTGATGCCGTATTCCGCGACGCCGCCGAACCCGGCCAGCACGCGGTCGTCGAGATTCTCGAACAGCACCTGCGCGTCACGGATCGGCTCGTTCGGATCGAAGCCCAGCGGCTCGATCTTCAGGCCATCCACGGCCACGACCGTGTGGCCGTCATTCAACAAATGATGCGCCAGCGTGTAGCCCGCCGGTCCGAGGCCAACCACGAGCACCTTCGCCCCAGTATCCGCCTTCGGCAGCGGGCGACGGATGTTCAGCGGGTTCCAGCGGGTGAGCAGCGAATAGATCTCAAAGCCCCAGGGCAGGGCGAGCACGTCCTTCAGGATCGAGGTTTCGGCCTGCGGAATATCGACCGGCTCCTGCTTCTGATAGACGCAGGCCTTCATGCAGTCGTTGCAGATGCGGTGGCCGGTGGCCGCCATCATTGGATTGTCCACCGCAATCGTGGCAAACGCCCCAAGCAGCGCGCCCTCGGCGCGCAACGTGTGCATCTCGGAGATTTTCTCGTCGAGCGGGCAGCCGGCTAGCGTGACGCCAAAATGGCTCTTCTGGAACTCACCGGTCTTGCGATCCTTCAGGCCCTTTGAGCAGCTATCCTTCGACTGGGTGTGGCACCAGATGCAGTAATTCACCTGATCCAGCGCGGCTTGGGTGTTCATGCCCTCATCGGTGAGCGCGAAACCCTCGCGATAGCGCCATTCCGTCTGCGGCAGACGCTTCATCAACACGCCGTCGCGGTCGATGGTCTCCATGTGGAAGAGATGGTCGAAATCGAGCTTCTTCGGCACGCGGAACAACGTGCCGCCCTTGTGGAAGGCCTTCCCTTCCGCCGAGAGCGTCGCCCAAGCGGCGTAGCGCAGGGCGAGGTCAAGCGCCTCGGCGTTGGCGTCGGCCTCCCACTTTGCCACGGTGTCGGCGAAACCCTGCTCGCTGAGCGGTGCAGGCATCCCGAATACCGACAAAGCGAGGCGTAGTTGCGCACCGTCGAAGGTCGAGACGTCGGAATATTTCTTCACCGCCTGACGCTGCACAAAGAGGCGCTTGCAGGTGCTGATCCGATCGAGTTCGCGGGTGATCTCGGCAACAAGGCCGCATTCATGCTCGATGCCAAACAACTCCGCGACGAATGCGCCGACATGGCGACCGACGGCCACGACCAATTCGCCTTCTGCTTTGGCGTCCAGTGCCGTGGGTTCCGCGCGCGCGGTAAGCAGGCGGTCGAGCAGAGCGGAATCGTTGTCTTGCAGCTGGCCGAGGAAGGCGCGGTCGATCTCGATCAGCCCATCGCGGGTTGCGAGCGTCGCGAAACTCGCGCCAAAACCGAGCGGCGCGTCAGCAGAAAGGCGGTCCATGGTCTGTCCTCGGCCAAAATCGGAAGCCGCGCGGCAGGGCGGGCGGCGGTCGATGTAAGGCGGAGGCGATGCCATGCGACAAGCATCGCCGTCCAGCCCCACCCGAGGTGGGGCTGAACCGCGATGCGGGAAGAGCTATTCGGTCATATCACGCATGTGATCAGTTGATCTTGGTGCCGCTGGTGGCGGGAGTCTGCTGCGACGAGGTCTTCAGCTTATCGCTTTTGCCCTGATCAGGCTTCGCCGCGTCGGTCTTGACCGAACTCGTGGTGGTCGTCGTCACCGGCTTGCTGGCGGTCACTGGGGTCTGCTTGCTGGCCGGAAGCGGCGTGCTGGCAACGGTCTTGCTGCCTTGGGTCTGGGGCTGGCTCACAGCGACGGGCGCGGTCTGCTTGGTCGAATTGCCCGCGGCGGCGGTCTGGTTGTCCTGCGCCATGGCCGGCAGGGTGAGGCCCGCCAGGACTGCAACAAGAGCGAATTTCGAAGTGATGCTGGACATTGGCGGCTTCTCCTCAGTGTCAGCGTCGTTGCTGACAAGAAGGAATAGACCGCAGAGCTCGGGCTGCGCTGTGGCGTCATTGTGTTGGATTGGCGGCAGAGGATGAAATCGTGTTTAGCAATTTGTATGCTGGCGAATTGCGGACGCTCACTTGCAGCTTTGCAGTGAAGCACTTCTCAACGTCATTGCGAGCGCAGCGAAGCGATCCTGGAGTCACGCCCGTCGATTCCTGGGTTGCTTCGTCGTGCCTCCTTGCAATGACGAGGGCGGGTCTCTCTCTCTCTGCGAGATTTGAATCACTTCGACGGAAGAACCGCTTCAGCCACCGAGCGTGCAAAGCCTTTCTCAACATCTTGGATGCTGGTCACGGCCCCCACGATGCCGCCAAAGGCGAAATGCTTGGAGACTTTATAGCTTGCCATCACAGCGCCGGATTTGCGGTCCGTGACCACCACGTCGCCGTCGATATGGATCTGACCAAGACCGGCCAGCATCGCGCGGGCAAAAGCGTTTCCTTCGTTATATGAAGTCAGAGTCACCCCAACCACCGCGCCCTCCGGCGAGCCTTCCGGCAAAATATGGCTGGCATTGCGTGCTTCCATCTCGGCGCGGATCAAGGCAGTGATCCGATCCAAATCCGCTGGCGTGACGGCGACATTGGTCGCCTTGCCGGTGGTGATCGAGGTTACCTTAAGATCACGGCGCTGGTCAGCGCTCATCTCCTGCACAACGTCCGGTTTGCTGACGCTGCCAGCGCACGCGGACAAACCGAGTACAAAAAGCAACGAGAATGTGCGCAAACCGCGCGCCGCAGACAAACGATCAGCCGCGTTTCGTCTCCCATTTGTATGTCTGGGGGTCGTGAGGTGTTTCGGTAACACTCTCAAGTCGGGCGCGTAAAGTTTCTGCGACACACCAGGCTATTCACATCACAATTTTTTTGTACATCCACGTGTTGCGACGATGCTCAAGTCCGGTTGAGTCGATTACCGTCGAGGTTCTGGCAACTGCCAATCAGTTGGTCCCCTTCACACGACGTTTGCGAAGAAAGAACGCGCCGACCACGGCCGACATCGCGGCAACACCGATCGGGTAATAGAGCCCGGCGAATATGTCGCCGTAATACGTCACCAGCGCCACCGACATCAGCGGCAAGACGCCGCCGAACAGGCCGTTGCCGAGATGGTAGGGCAGCGAGACCGAGGTGTAGCGGCACGACGTTGGAAACAGCCCCACGAGAAACGCGGCAATCGGGCCGTAAACCAGCGTGACCAGAAATCCGAGGGCGAACATCACCGCGAATGCCTGCACGCCATCCACCTTGGCGGGGTCGGCGGAGGGGTGAAAGCCGGTTCGTTCCAAGGCGACGTCGATTGAAGCGGGCTGGAAGCCGATCAGAGTCTGGTCGTCAATCTGCAGGGTGAGAATGTTGCCAGGTTCGGCTGCGACGGTGTTGAACGAGATACCATGGCTGGCGAGGAACGCTTTTGCCTGATCACACGGGGTGAATTCCGACCATGGCCCGACAAAGACGTGAAAATGACAATCCTCCGCGGTGAGGGTGACGGTGTGGGTCTGTTGCCATTCAATCAGATCCGGATTCACCGCCCGCGCCAATGCGTGGAACAGTGGCATGTAGAAGATCGCTGCCAGCGCGCATCCGGCGACAATGAAGCGCAGCCTGCCATAGGTGTCGGCCAGATATCCGACGATGAGGAACAACGGCAGCACCGCGAGCAATGCGCCGCCAAGCAGCAGATAGACGTTGAGTTCCGACAGATGCAGCGTCCCGGTCAGGAACAACAGGGCGTAATATTGCCCGCAATACCACACCACGCCTTGCCCGGCGCAGGCCCCGAACAACGCCAGCATCACGCGTCCGAAATTGGCGCGTCGCAACAGTGCGTCAGCCATCGGAGTGCCGGAGATCGCCTCGTCCGCCTCCAGCCGGACAAACTCCGGCGTCTCCGGCAAACGGCGGCGCAGCAGGAACGAGACGGCAAATAGCGGGGCGGAGAACAGGAATGGGATGCGCCAGCCATAGGCGGTAAAGTCGGGCACCGACATCCACTGGCGTAGCAGGATCACCACGAGCAGTGACAGCATCAGCCCCAGCGTGGCGGTGGTCTGCACGAAGGCGGTGGCGAAGGTGCGTGAGCCCCGCGGGAAGAACTCGGCCACGTAAATCGCCGTGCCGCCATACTCGCCGCCAAGAGCCAAGCCCTGTAGCATCCGCAGACCGACCAGGATCACTGGGGCTGCGGTGCCGATGGCGTCGTAGCTCGGCAGGCAGCCGACGCAGAACGTGGCGGCCCCCATCAGCATGACGTTGACGAGCACGGTGTATTTGCGCCCGATTCGGTCGCCGATCCGACCGAACACCAGGCCGCCGATCGGGCGCACCAAAAATCCCGCGGCGTAGGTGGCGAAGGTGGAGATCAGCGCGGCAGCACGGTTGCCGCCGGGAAAGAACAGGCTGGCGAAGAATGGGGCGAGGGTGGCGTAGAGGAAAAAATCATACCATTCGCACATCGTGCCAATCGCGCATGCTGCGATGATCCTTCGTGCCTGCGCTGGCGCGATCGACTCGACTGCCCTGCGAATGTCGTTCACCCCGGTCTCCGATGCCTCGTCTGCGCGTATCTATTCACGCTGCCCCTGGGCGAGCAAGGACCGGGTGCGACCATGCCGCCCGGTCGGATTTTGCCGAAATTGACTGACGATCAGACGATAATTTCGTATCTTGACAGTTGTTAGGTCCAAATGTTTCGCAAATCCGCCGCGACGGGCTTGCTTTCCGTGCCCGGCCCATGAATACATGCAACGAAGGGGGAGTGCCCGAGCCGCGGGGGCGGCATGGGCACTAAAGTTGAACGCCAAGACCGGTGCAAGCGCCGGTGAGAAGGAATGACTATGCACAACAACCTCTCAAGCGATCTGGTCCGAAAGGTCCAGAATGATCCCAATTTCATCGAGCTCGAAACCAAGCGCCGCAGCCTCGGCTGGAGCCTGTCGATCCTGATGCTGGTGATCTATTACGGCTACATCGCGATGCTCGCCTTCGCCAAGCCGTTCCTGTCGATGAATTTCGTCGGCGTCCTCTCGCTCGCCTTCCCGATCGGCATGTTCGTGCTGCTCTCGGCGATCGTGATCACCGCCATCTACGTGAACCGCGCCAATGGCGAGTTCGACGACCTGACCAAGAAGATTGTGGAGAACGCACGATGATCCGCGCATTGCTCGCTCGCGGCACGGCCGCGTTCGCTGCCCTGATGTGCCTTGCCGGTTCGGCAATGGCTGCCGACACGATTGGCGCGACCGAAAAGCAGGCGACCAACACAACCGCCATCGCGATGTTCGTCGGCTTCGTGCTGCTCACCCTTGGCATCACCTTCTGGGCCGCCAAGCGCACCAAGTCCGCCTCGGACTTCTACACTGCCGGTGGTCACATCACCGGTTTCCAGAACGGTCTGGCAATTGCCGGTGACTACATGTCGGCAGCCTCGTTCCTCGGCATTTCCGCGCTGGTGTATGGCTCGGGCTATGACGGGCTGATCTACTCGATCGGCTTTCTCGTCGGCTGGCCGATCATCGTAACCCTGCTGGCGGAACGCCTGCGCAACCTCGGCCGCTTCACCTATGCCGACGTTATCACCTACCGCCTGCAGGAAACTCCGCTGCGCCTGCTCGCCGCTTCCGGCACGCTGGTTGTGGTGGCGTTCTACCTGATCGCGCAGATGGTCGGTGCCGGTCAGCTGATCAAGCTGCTGTTCGGTCTGGACTACAACGTCGCCGAAATCGTCGTTGGCGTGCTAATGATCCTCTACGTCACCTTCGGCGGCATGCTTGCCACCACTTGGGTGCAGATCATCAAGGCCTGCCTGCTGCTTGGCGGAGCTTCGCTGATCGCCTTCCTCGTGCTGTTCCATTACGGCATGAACCCGCTGGCACTGTTCGCCGACGCGGTGAAGGTCAGCCCGAAGCATGAAGCGATCATGGTCCCCGGCGCATTCGTGTCCAACCCGGTCGAGACGATCTCGCTCGGTCTGGCGCTGATGTTCGGCACCGC
>CAITEF010000448.1 GCA_903891315.1 uncultured Rhodospirillales bacterium
CAACCCTGTCGGCACATTTGCTGATTGCCGGTGACGAGGCGACGATGATGTCCGTCGCGCGTGAAGCGATCACGCAAGCCTCAGCCCTCGGTCTCCCGGCGGCCCTGGCTTGGACGGTGGAAGCGGTCGCTCTCCTTGCGGCCACGCGAGGCGACGCGGAGACCGGTGCCATCTTGGCCGGTCACTCGCGCGCCGTGCACCCTTTCGTCGCCACCCGCGCCGGTGCCCGGCGAGAAGTGGTGCATCGGCTATATGCCTTGCTGGATCTCAAGCTGCCGAAGGCAAAGCAGCAGGGGCTGATGGAGAATGGAGCCAGCTTGGCGGAGGCTGCCATTGTGCGATTGGCGCTCGAACAGCTTGATCGCTGATCGAGCGCGAAATCCATCACGGCGAGCGTCACCGGTGATGGTTATTGCCTCGGAGATAACCAGGGCGGTGACGGAATAATCGGAATGGGCAGTCCAGGTGCAAACATCTGGTGCCGATCGCTATTTCTGCGCCCCCGCCGTCAATCCCACCACCAAATACCGCTCCAGCCAGACGAACACCAAAATGATCGGCACCGCCACAATCGCGGATGCCGCCATGATCTCGTTCCACGAGATGATGTATTCGCCGCGGATCGAAGCGATGCCGATGGTCACCGTCCAATTGTCGGGCGCGCTGAACAGCAGCGTGCGCGAGAAGGCGAATTCGTTCCAAGACAGGATGAAGGCGTAAAGCGCTGTCGCCCCCAATCCTGGCAGCGAGACCGGCAGGATAATGTGCCACAACGCACCCAGCGGTGTATTGCCATCAATGGCGGCCGCCTCCTCCAGTTCGAACGGGATGGAATCGAAATAGGCCTTCAACATCCAGATCGCGAACGGGATCGTCACCGTGCAATGCGCCAAGGCCGCCGAAGCGAGGGTGGAGAGCAGGCCCGCCTCGCGGAACAGCACATAGAGCGGGATCACCAGCAGCGTGGTCGGGATCATCTTGGCGAGCAGCACGCTCATCCCCACCGCGCGGGTGGTGCGCGACGGGAACCGGGAGAGCGCGTAGCCGCCGAGCACGCCCAACACCATCGTCAACGCCGTCGACATCGCGGCCACGATCAACGAATTGGCGATCCAGCGTAGCATGGGCCGGTCGTAGAGAATGCTGTGGAAGGCGGCGAAGCTCGGGTGGGTGGGGAAGAACACCGGCGGGTAAGCGCGGATATCGTCGGGCGGAGCGACGGCAGTGACCAGCATCCACCAGACCGGGAACAGCAGCACGGCGCAGGCAATGAAGGCAGCAAGGGCAGGGAGGGTTTGCTTGCGCATCACCGCGCCACCTGTCGGCGAACGACCATGGTGCTGAACGCGGCGCACAACAGCAACGTGATCAGCCCGACAGCGGCGGCATAGCCGATATTGTAGAAGCTGAAGGCCTGCTCATAGGTGTAGACTGCCAGACTGCGCGTCGCCCCCACCGGGCCGCCGCCGGTGATCACATAGACGGTGGCGAAGTCGCGGATCACCCGCAGCACCACCAGCACCATCGCAATCGCGCAGACCGGACGCAGGGCGGGGAGGGTCACGTCGCGGAAACGCTGCCAGGCATGCGCCCCGTCCATCCGCGCCGCCTCGTAAAGCTCCTCCGGAATTGCCTGCAATCCGGCCAGCACCATCACGGCGACGAACGGGTAGCCCGACCAGATCAGAGCCACCGTGCAGACCGCAAACGCTTCATGCGGCTGGCTCAGCCAGGCGATGGGGCCGGAGATCAGATCGAGTTTCAGCAGCAGCCAGTTGATCACGCCGAACGAGCCGTCAAACATCCAGGCCCAGATCGTCGCCGCCACCACCTCCGGCACCGCCCAAGGCAGCGCCACCAGCAACCGCGCGATCCGTCGCCCTGGGAAGCGCTGATTGACCATCAAAGCGGCGGCGATGCCGATCAAGAAGCAGCCGATGGTGACCAGCAGCACGAAAGCGAGCGAGATCTCGGCGGCGTTCCAGAACTCGTCATTGCCGAGCGCGCGGGTGTAATTGTCGAGCGTGAAGGGCAGCCGCGCGCCGCCCACGCGTGAGATCCGGATCTTCTGGAAGCTCAGATCCAACGCGCGGGCGAGCGGGAAGACGATCAGGAACGCCACCGTGATCGCACTCGGCCCCATCAGCAAAATGCCCAGCCAGCCGCGCGCGCCGGGGCGCCAGAGACGGGCGGCGGTCACGGCTCAGCCTTTCTGCAAAGCGACGGCGCGGGCCTGGATGCGTTTGGCGACGGCGGCGGGATCGGCATTGTCGATCACCATGCGCTGCGCCTCTTCGGTGACGATCTTGGCAAATTCGTTGTAGGAGGTCTCGAACCCGGTCGGCAGCCGGTCGATCCCCTGCGCCGCCGCCTTGTCCTGTGCCGCCTGGAACACCGAAAGGAACGGCTTGGCCGCCAATGCCTCGGCGGTCAGCGAATGCGGGCGCGGGGCCAATTGGCCGGACAGCGCCACATATTGCTCCTGCCAATGCTGAGAGGTGACGAGCTTGATATAGTCCCAGACCAGCTTCTTCCGCTCCGCAGGCAGGCTTGCCGGCATGCCGATCACGTTGCTGGTGCCGCCCAGCGGGGTGGCGGTCGGGGTCTCGGCGACCATCAGGCTCGGACGCAATTCCGGCTTGGCCTTGGCGAGCAGCCCCCACATCCAAGGCCCATCAAGGCGGATGGCGACGCGGCCTTCGATGAAGAGCTGGCGGATATCCTCCGCCTTCAGACCCATCGGGGTGAGCTTCTCGGTCTGCAGCAGCTTCCAGCGCCGCAGACCCTCGATCACTTCCGGCGAGTCGATGGTGGGCTTGCCCGCGGCATTGCTCCAGCGACCACCGGCATCGAGCACGACGGCGAGCAATTCGGTCAGATACTGCCCGGCCCCGGCCGTGGTGTGCAGGCCTGCCCCGAAGACCTGACCGCCCCCGGCGGCGGTGACTTTGCGCACGGCGTCGAGATACCCGGCCCAATCATGCGGCACGGCGACGCCCGCCTGTTTGAGCAGAGCCGCGTTGTAGAACATCAGATAACCGAAATAGTTCATGTTGATGCAGACGATCTTGCCATGCACCGAGCATTTCTCCTGCCCGGCCCAACCCTTCAGATCGAGCCCATCGCGTTGGATATAGGGCGTCAGATCCTCCAGGAAATCCTCCTGCGCGAAGGCAGGAAATTCGAACGAGGCGAGATGGACGATGTCGGGCGCGGTGTTGCCGCTGAACATCACCATCATCGTATCGGCGAAGCTGTCGCGCGGCACTTTGACGAAATCGATCGAAACCCCCGGATTGGCATCCTCAAACGCCTTGTTGGCCGCGCGCCACCAGATGCTGTTGCTCTGATCGTCGGTCTGCCAGGAATAGAAGCGCAGCTTGGTCTGCGCGGACGCGGTGACGCTAAACAGCGCCAGCATGAAAGCAGCAGCAAATAGGCGATGCAGCATGCGCATGATCGTCTCCAGATCGTTCGGTGGGCTCAGGCGGCGTTGCGGGCTTCGGCGGGCAGGCGGTCACCGGCGATGGTGGTGCGCACCATCACCCGGCGGAAATTCGGATAATCGCCAATGGCATGATGCAGCAGGCAGCGATTGTCCCACACCGCGAGGCTGCCCGCGCGCCAGACCAGCCGGCAGGTGGTGTCCATCCGCGTCGCTTCCTTGAGCAACATTTCAATAATCGGGCGGCTCTCCGTCTCGGTCATGCCCTTGAAGCGGACGACATTGGGATTGATGAACAAGAATCGGCGACCGGTCTCGGGGTGATAGGGCACCAGCGGGTGTTCCACCTCGGTCTGCGAGACTTCCCAGCCCTCATCGACCACCTTGATCGCGCGGACAGCGGCGTTGACGCCATAGGTGGTGTAGCCGGAATGGATGCTGACCAAGCCCTCGACCATGTTCTGCAGCGTGGGCGACAGCCGCTCCCAGGCCAGATGCAGATTGGCGAACATCGTGTCGCCGCCATAGGGCGGGCATTCCTCGCCATAGAGCATGGTGGCTTTCGGCGGGGCCTCGAACCAGCTCAGATCGGTGTGCCAATTCCCACCAAAGGTCGGCCCACCCTGATGCGGCTCGACAATAACGCGGACGAATTCGGGATAGCCGGGCAGCGCCACATGGATCGGATTGCCGCTGAACGGGCCGAACAGCCGTGCCACGCGGCGATAGGCATCCAGATCGAGCGACTGGTCGCGGAAGCAGAGCATGTGGAAGTGCCTAAAGGCGGTGGCGATGTCGTCGATCAATTGGTTCGACAACTCACCAGAAAGATCGCAGCCGATGATCTCCGCGCCCAGCGAGCCGGAGAGCGGGTTGGCTTGAAAACTGCGGAAATTTGGCATGCTTTCCAAGATTTCCTCCCCCTGAGGCTGACCTTTGCGGCGCAGACTTGCTTGGACGAAAGCCTAGGCATGGGAGCTTTCCGGGTCAATAAACTCGTGCCATCGTCAGAACCGTCGAGGATGCGATCTCATCAAGAACAAGGAAAACCGGCGGATGACCAAAGCTGCACTTTCTGGCGTCTTCCCGGTCCTCCCGACACCGTTCGCAGCCGATGGCACACCTGATTCGGCAGCCCTGCTCGGCCTGGTTGATTACGCCATCGACAGCGGGGCCGACGGGGTGGTCTTCCCCGGCATGGCAAGCGAGGTCGAGACTCTCACACCCGCCGAGCGCGCCGATCTGGTGGGCAAAGTGGGCCAACGCGTGGGCTTGCGGGTGCCGTTCATTGTTGGCGCGAGCGATCCCGACCCGTCACTGGCCGCGGCACGCGCAGCCGAGGGGGCGGCGCAGGGAGCGGCTGCGGCGATGATCATGGCGCCGGGCAAGGCAGGCGGTGAGGCGGCGGGGCAGATCGCCTATTTCAGCGCGGTGGCCGCCCATTGCGTGCTGCCGATCATGCTGCAAAACGCGCCGCCGCCGAACGGGGCAGGGCTGTCCGCGCCCATTCTGGCCGAGATCGCCCGTGCTGTGCCGTCCATCCGATACGTCAAAGAAGAGACGATGCCCTGCGGCCAGCATGTCTCGCACATCCTGCGCAGCTGCGGCGGGGATGTGGACGCGGTGTTTGGCGGCGCAGGCGCGCGCTACATCACCGACGAATTGGCCCGTGGTGCGGCGGGCACGATGCCCGCGCTTGAACTGGTCGATGTCCATGTCCGCCTGATGCAGGCATGGCGATCCGGAGACGTGGCCCAAGCACGCAGGCTCTACAATCTCAGCCTGCCGTTGCTGATGTTCCAGGCCGTGTTCCGGGTTCGCGCCACCAAGGAAGTGCTGCGTCGTCGCGGTAAGCTCGCGGTCGCGCATTCGCGTGCCAGCGGTCCGGGGCTCGACGCTGATGATCACCGCGAACTTCGCGCCCTGCTCGAAGACGCTGACAATGCCGGGATGTTCCTCACCGACCGTCCGGATCTGACGCAATGACCCAGCTCGACGCCATTCGCAGCATTGAGACCTTCGTCATCTCGCTGCCGCGCGAGGTGCCCTATCTCGGCCCGTTGCGGGAGGGCGAGAGCATCAACGCGCGCGGCTATCTCGTCCGCAAGGGCAACAAGACGATCTATCCCAGCACCGATATGTCGGTGCTGATCAAGATCACCGCCGAGAGCGGCCTCGTCGGCTGGGGCGAGACCTATGGCATCGCCGCCCCCGAGGCGGTGACATCGATCATCGACGAATTGCTCGGTCCCGTGCTGCTCCGCCGCGATCCGGCGACACCGCGCGTGCTGCATGAGGAACTCTATGACCTCATGCGGGTGCGCGGCTTCTTTGGCGGCTATTATCTCGACGCGCTGGCGGGCGTGGATATCGCGATCTGGGACCTGCTCGGAAAGTCGCTCGGCGTGCCGCTCTCGACGCTGCTGGGCGGACGGCGCAGCAGCCATCTGCCCGCCTATGTCTCGGGCCTGCCACGCGCGACGTTGCAGGAGCGCTGCGATATGGCGGTCGAGTTGATCGGACGCGGCTATCGCGCGGTGAAATTCGCAGCCGTTGTCTCCGATGACGGTGTGGTGCGCGAAATGGCCGCACTGCGTGAGGCGTTGGGGCCGGATATTCAGATTTTCGCCGATCTGCACTGGAAATACTCAGCCCCCGATGCGATCCGCCTGATCCGCCGCCTGGCAGAATACGACCTCGCCTGTGCGGAGGCCCCGTGTCAGCCGGAGGATCTGGAAGGGCAGGCGGCTGTTGCACGCTCCGGCTACACGCCGGTCGCTCTCGGCGAGGAATTGCGCACGGTGTTCGAATATCGCCCCCGCTTTGAGGCGCGCGCGATGGGCATCATCCAGCCGGAGATCGGGCACACCGGGGTCACGGAATTCATGCAGATCTGCGACATGGCGCGGACCTTCCACATCCCGGTGATGCCGCATGCCTCGATCAGCTGCGGCATCTTCATGGCGGCGAGCCTCCAGGCGGCGTCAACCCTGCAGAACATGCCGTTCCACGAGTATCAGCACTCGATCTTCGATAAGAACCTGCCGCTGGTGACCGGCGATATGGGCTGCTCGGACGGGTTCTATCACGTGCCGTCCGGCCCCGGCCTCGGCGTGGCACCGAGCGAGGCGATCTTCGCGCATGTCCGTAGCCAGACCAGTCTGCGCGGCTAACGCCCGTCGGTGCCCGCGTGCGGTCTTTCGACGCGTGCGACCTCGAAGAACGCGCCGAGCCGGTCCATTCGGTGGTTCCAGGCAAAGCGGCATTGGCTGAGGAATTGCTCGGTGGCGCGCAGAACCTGCACGTCGAGCTGACAGGTGCGGACGCGGCCGATCTTCTGGCTGCGCACGAGGCCGGATTGTTCCAGAATCGCCAGATGCTGCATCACCGCAGGCAGTGACATCGGCAGCGGCTGGGCAAGTTCGCTCACCGAAGCGGGGCCGAGGGTCAAACGCTCCACCATCGCCCGCCGAGTCGGGTCAGCGAGCGCCTGGAATGTGAGGTCGAGGGACGGCTTTTGGTTCAGCATCCGGCACGCTATCGCGCGTGCTGATGCTTAAGCAATCACTTTATCATTCCCAAGCTTTTGAGATCATGCAGGTTTGAGCAGCTTCCACACGCCCTGGGCGGTGCCGACCAAGCGCTCGCCGACTTTCAATTCGCAGCGCAGGAACACCAACGAGCGGGTGGCGCGGCTGACATGCGGTGCGGTCCAGACGATTTCACCGATATGCACCGCGTCGATGAAGCTGACATCAAGCTGCACGGTGGCGGTGCGGGTGGATTTGGTGTGGTGGCGCGCGGTGATGCCGATCACCCGGTCGGCGAAGGTCATCAATGCACCGCCTTGCAACACGCCGCGCAGATTGTGGTGGCGTTTGTCGGTGGGGAAGCGAAATTCGAGACCGGTTTCCGTCTCGCGCTGATAGAAGGGGCCGACAAGCCCGATGAAGCCTTCATCGGTAATCGGGGTCCAACCCTCTTCCTGCCATGTCGCCGCCAGATCGTGCATCGCGATATCCCTCTCCCCAAACACGCCAATTCATTCGCACGAAGCTGGCGGATCAGCCATGCATCGGGCCATTCCGTGCCCTCGCGGTCTTGCATCGCTGATTGTTCTGCGCGATACCCCGCTCGCCTGCCGGGCAGAGATGTCCGCGGGTAATTCGCACGCGGGTGCCACTCCTGGCCGAACGGCTCAGATCCGGTGTCGCAAGACAACGCCCGCGGAGGTTCAACCGGACTAACCCAGGAAAGGATCGCTCACATGGCGATGCCCGATTTCACTCTGCGTCAGCTGCTCGAAGCCGGTGTTCACTTTGGACATCACACCCGTCGTTGGAACCCGCGCATGGCGCCGTTCCTGTTCGGCGTGCGCAACCAGGTCCACATCATCGACCTGCAGCAGACCGTACCGATGCTCGACCGCGCGCTGCGCGCCGTTCGTGACGTGACCGCCAATGGCGGTCGCGTGCTGTTCGTCGGCACCAAGCGCGCCGCCGCTGAGCATGTGGCGGAAGCCGCCCAGCGTTGCGGTCAGTATTACGTCAACCATCGCTGGCTCGGCGGCATGCTGACCAATTGGAAGACCATCACCGGCTCGATCAAGCGCCTGCGTCAGATCGACGAAATGCTCGCCGGTGACA